>JAVBPD010000005.1:0-15537 GCA_031549885.1 Clostridiaceae bacterium | reverse complement strand
TGCGGCCACTTACTACTGTATATTCGTTATCACTTTCATTTTTTATGACAAGTAGGGGATTTATTATTGAAAAATGTTCAATAGATGAAATAAGGTCTAAAAATTCCTCATTATCTGGATAGTCAAAAAAATTAATAGAAGAGTCAATTTCCACAAGATTGTTTAAATTTATAAATTCTATGGTGTTTGAATATTTAATTGTATCATTTAAAATTAATTCTTTTCTAATTTCATCACGGCTTTTTAAATTTTCTAAATCAATATCAAAGTTTAAATCTTCTATATTAATTTCATAGTCATGTTCATTATCCATTTTTACACTCCACAAAATTATATGTACTTAATGTTTATGAGAGTAATTTTATAAATAGAACCTTAAATTTATAAAAAAAAGATTCTTACTCATTGCCTGAGAAAGAATCTTTTTTATGCGTAGCTCTTCTTATTTTTTAGTGCTATAGCTTCTTTTTAAAATTTAAAATTAAATACCTCTTGCTACTTCATAAGCATCCCAAATAGCATGCATTATATCTGACACATTTCTTGAATCCCCAATATTATAGGTTGGAATATTAGTCAGATAAAGCTGTTTTTGCAGACTATCATTTTTCTTAAATCCAGTTGCTATAATTACAGTATCAGCTTTAATCTCTTTTTCATTTGAAATAATTACAGAGGACTCTTTAACCTCTAATACTTTTGAATTTGTGTAAATATCTACATGATTATAATTTAAAAGATCGCATAGCATAAAATAATTCATAGCAGGCATTCCATGCATGCCACCTAATATTTCAGGAAGCATTTCAACAATAGAAACCTTTTTACCTTTTTTAGAAAGCCAAAGTGCAGTTTCACATCCTACAAGTCCTCCGCCTATTACAACAATGTTCTCTCCTGCATCTTTCTTTCCATTTAAAACATCCACAGCTGTGCAAATATTATTTTTATATCCAAAATCTGGTATAATAGGCTCGGATCCTATAGCGCAAATAATAGCATCAAAAGAATGATTTTCTAAATATTTTTCATCAAATTTTGTGTTAAACTCTACTTTTATGTTTAATTTATCAAGCTGTCTTTCATACCATTTTATTAGTCTTCTATCATCTATTTTAAATTCAGGAACGCTTCCTGGAATTAAATTTCCGCCTAATTTATCTAAAGCTTCAACTAATGTTACCTCATGACCTCGAATGGCGCAAACTCGAGAAGCTTCAAGGCCAGCAACGCCACCGCCTACAACTAAAATGTTCTTTTTAATATCTGATTTTTTAATTCCATAAACCATTTCACGACCACAAGATGGATTTACAGCGCAAGAAACTGGAAGACCTTTTGCAATACGGTCCATACACCCTTGATGACATGATAAACATGGCCTTACATCTTCAAAATCTTCCTTTTGGATTTTTTCTACTAAATAAGGATCAGCAAGTAGTGGTCTTCCATATGAAACTAGATCACAACAATTATCTAAAGCCTCTATAGCAATATCAGGATCATCCATGCGGCCTGCTAATATAACAGGAATATCAACAGCTTCCTTTATGCTTTTACCAAATTGTCTGTACATTCCTTTTTCAAAATACATTGGTGGATGATTCCAGTACCATGAATCATAAGTTCCTGCATCTACATTTAATGCATCATAACCTGCTTCAACTAATATTTTTGCAGCTTCAATACCTTCAGCTAAATCTTTTCCATATTCTTTGAATTCTTCAGAAGGAAGCGCTCCCTGGCGTAAATCTTTCATAAAGCTTTTAACGCTATAGCGCATAGAAACAGGATAATTCTCTCCACAAGTTTTCTTAATAGCTTTTACAATATCTGTAGCAAATTTAAGTCTACCTTTTAAATCTCCTCCATATTCATCTGTGCGTCTATTAAAACATGCTGTGGCAAATTGGTCTAAAAGATATCCTTCATGAACTGCATGTATCTCAACTCCGTCAAAGCCTGCTTGTTTTGCAATTGCTGCACCCATGGCAAAATCATTTATGTACATCTTAATCTCATCTATGGTCATAGGCCTATCTAATATAGATGGGTTAAAACGATTGGTATTTTCTGATGCTGAGATATTTATCTTTGATATAGGCCCAGGTATAGCTACTCTTCCCAAACCACCAGTTAATTGCAAGAATATTTTTGAATCATATGAATGAATCTTCTCATTCATTTGAGCAGTAGACTTTATAAACATAGCAGGGTTTTTACTAGGACAAGGTATAATATAATCTGTTAATTCATAATAATTTATAGAACAGATACCAGTAATAATAAGACCTACACCGCCTTTAGCTCTTTCGATGTAGTAATCTTGGGCTTTCTCGTTAAATCCTCCAAAAGAATCAGAAAAAGCTACAAGCCCCATAGGAGCCATAGAAGTGCGATTTTTAATAGTCAATTTGCCGATGTTAACTTGGTGAAATAACTTAGAATATTTACTTTTCATTGTAATTCCTCCAAAATATTATTTTTAAATATATTCTTTATTTAAGGCATCATTGCCCATTTGCGGCATATTGCCACACCATCTTGTGGATTATAAGTCCATGCATCAGCACCAATGATTTTGCAAGAGTCGTCTGAAATACATGAACCACCAACAATTATCTTAAGCTCATTGCGAAGACTTTCTTGTTTTAATAATTCCACTGTCTTTCTCATGGATTCAATTGCTAAGGTGAGAACACCAGAAAGTGCTAAAATCTTTATTTTATTTTCTCGGATGGTATCTGCTATCCTCTGCGCTGATACATCGATGCCAAGGTCAATAACGTCAAAGCCTGAAGATTCAAGAAGCAAGCGGACAATATTCTTTCCAATATCATGCAAGTCTCCCTGCACAGTGCAGAGCACCATCTTACCAACAGTTTCAGATGAACTTGTGATAAGATATGGCTTTAAAATATCTAGAGCTTGTTTCATGATCTCTCCTGCAAATATGAGGTCACCTATATAATATTCACCTGTCTGGAATTGTTTACCTACTGCAGTCATACCATCTTGGCAAGATTCCATGATTTTTTGTGCATCTGCACCTTCAGCTAGCATTTTATTTATTTCTTCTATGACAATCTCTTCTTCTAATTTTCCAATGCCAGTTTTGATCTTATTATAGTCAAACAATTTCATAACCTCCCATCTACATCACTGAGCCAGCCATTATAAGGCCATCCATAAAAAATGCTCTCTGCTCTTTAGGTATGAATATAAGAGAATTTATCATTGCTTCCCACCATTCATCCGAATAAGGTTGCATGTCCTCATACTGTTTCATGATTCCAAACCATTTACCAATAATCTCATCCATTTTCTTACTCCTTTCAAATCGAGTAGTTGCGCAAGAAGTCGTTTACAGCAAGGAGATTTTCTCTCTTGCAGTCATTAGGAAAACTCACCATCTTATTTTGACTAAATACAAAGCCTGGACCCATTTCGTCTACAAGCTTTTTAGCATAGTCTACGCATTGCTTAGGAGTACCATAGCCTAGGAGTTCAACTTTCATGCCACCTGCAAGGCAGAGATTGGGCAGTCTCTTTCTCACCTCAAAGATATCATCCATCTCAATCTGGACAATTGCCACACCTTTTGGTATTTCTTCAAAAAACTCTGCAAACCTGAGTATCTGATTTTCACAGTTGATGCAAATAGTCTTTCCTGCAGCAGCAATAGCATCAATAGCTTCCTTGATGTATGGCCAATATAACTCCTCAAATTGCTTAACGCTCATGAAAGAATGTGCTAACATGGCTATGTATGCATCTGTAATAATGGTTGTATCCTTATCAGCTAATGCCATCTGTAAAGCAGGGATACCGCTGTATTGCCATTGTGCATCAAGAAAAATCTTTAACTTTTCTTTATTGCGACGTATATCTATGGAGATTTCTTTAACTCCTCGCAAGCCGCTGTTAAGCGATTCTATGGGGCTACTAACTAGCCTGGTCATGTTCTGGAGCAATGGTCGTTGCATATCCTCTTCAAAGGCGGTTTTGATATCCATTGAGTATTTCCCAAGTTGTAAAAATTGGAGGATAGCATTTTGAAACATAGGTGTTGTGAGATTTGGATACTTACGCTGAAAGCATTTGCACATGAACTTGGCAGGATCCTTTGCATACTCCTCATAATCCTCAGGGAAAATGATGGGCTTGTCAATGACATTGATACCTCCAGTTTCTAGGTTTAGATTATACCCTCCACCTCCAAGAGCATCTGTGAAGGCGAAACCGTTTCTGGCACTGGTCTCTACGTAACCGTCAAAGTTATAACGGTTATGTATTTCTTTAATGGCCATTATGCGCTTCTCATAATCATAAAAACACTCTTTAAATGTATAGCTAGAGTCATAAAATTGCCAAGAGTCTAGAAATGAGAGATTAGGTACAGTTTTAGTATTCTTAAATGCTATGGCATCTTTGAATAATTGCCGCTTTTCATAAAATTCCTGTGTAAGCATACAATACCTCCTTCTTTATACTTGACAAGTTAAATTATAGATATGAGTAATTTAGTTTATTATACTTTAATAAGGTAAATATCACAATGATGTATGGTAAAATAATAAACCTGCTACGCTTAATTAAATTTTCTTATAATTTAATGAATTATTTTTAAATATATTCTTTATTTAAAATAGGATTTTGTATATAATTGCAATTAGTTGTATACAATCAATATAATATAAAAAAAAGGAGATCCTTGTGGAATTAATACCTAACTTATTAAAAAAAATCACAGAAACTTCATACCTTACAGCTGATAATTATCTTAGATACAGGGCTATACTTCGTTACTTTTATTATCAATATGAAAAAATCAGGTATTGGCTTTACAAAGAAGACGTGTTTAATGAATTAAAACAATATGAAGAGTTTGCAGATTACACCATTGATCAATGTAAATCAGATTTAGAATCTTTAGTGAATTGGAAAAACATCATTCCAATACAAGACTCTTCTACTGTAAGTACTATTGAAGAATATAAAAACAAGCAATATAGATATTACCTGTCAGAATATACAGTTGAAATAGAAAGGTTAACTTTAAAACTTGAAAGCCTTCTTGTAGAAGGTGCTTCATTATCCCCAAGTCTATTTGAAAGAATTAAAAATGCTCTTTTAAAGATGAAAGAGTTAGAAAGCTATTCTTTATCAGATGTTCACCTTTGGTGGGAAGATCTTCAAAGCGATTTTAAAAGGCTAAATCAAAACTATCAAGATTACATAAGAACATTTTATTCACCAGACACAGATAAATTCATGAAATCCATGGACTTCATCATATACAAGGACAATCTTGTTAAATATTTAAGAGAGTTTGTAAAAGAGCTTCAAAGAAATTCCTCTTCCATAGAATCATTTTTAAGATCTTTGTCTAAAGAAAAAACATCCACAGTTTTAAATCTTGCCATTGAATATGAGATCCAAGTTGTAAGGCTTGATAAAGAGATTTCAAAAGAGCAGATTTCTGATAATATTTACGGCAAATGGGATGCTATAATGGTATGGTTTTTAGGTGAACATGATGGAAAAGAAAGTGAAAGCAATAGAATTATGGGTATCACTAATAAAATCATATCTAAAATTGTAAGAAATGCAGCTATGATTTCACAGATGAGAAATTTAGGTATGAATAAAGGGGATGATTATAAAAAATTCTTATCTCTTTTTAAAAAATGCAACAATATAGATGATTGCCATAAACTATCTTCAGCAGTTTTTGGAGTTATGTCCATGACTCATTACAAAGTAAATAGAGAAAGGGATACAGATAGCATAACAAGCAGTACATACGATGAAAAGCCTAATACATTTGAAATAAATATAAGAAAAAGAGGATATAGATCAAGAAGTGAATCCAGCGGTTTTTTAGATAAGTCGGAAAAAAAGCAAGAAGCTTTAAAGAAATATTTAGAAGAGGTAAGCTTAGAGAAAGAGCTTATTTTAAAATACATGAAAGATAATAAAATTGAGTTATTTAATTTACCAGAAGGGGTTTCTTCTAAGACCCGAGATAAATTATTATTTTGGATAACTATGGCTACAAATACTACAAACTATGGAAGAACTGAAGACGGCCTTGAATTTTTTGTTACAATAGATAAAGAAAGGGACAATTGCACTTTAAAATGCCAGGATGGGGATTTATACATGCCACCATATGTCATAAATTTTAGTGGGTAATTTTTTTATGAAAGAGTTAGAAATGCTTTTATCAAAGTTTTGGATTGTAAAAGAAATTGATAGGGATTTATATTTTCAGGTAAAAAATGAGATTCCAAAATTTGAAAAATTTATCAAAGATGTTTTAGGATATAAATTAATTGTAAATGAAAAGCTAATTAAGCTTGAAAAAATACCAGGGTCATGCGAAATATTCATGGGTATTCAGGATTTTACAGAAAGCCTAGACTATGCAATATTATGCCTTTTTTTAATGTTCTTGGAATTAAAAGATGAAGGAGAGCAGTTTTTACTTTCTGAATTAACCGATTTTATAGAGAGAAATGGATCAGATGAAGAAGAAGGAAAGAGCATAGATTGGACTTTATTCTCTCACAGAAAATCACTTGTGAGAGTATTTAAATTTGCAGAAAAGATGTACATGATAAAAGTTTATGAAGGAGATTCAGAAGGATTTATTCAAGATAAAGATTTTGAGGTTTTATATTCTAATACAGGTTTATCAAGATATTTTTCAATATCTTTTCCTTATGATATAACAAGTTATGAAACAACAGATGATTTTTTGTATATGAATCAGGACGAGTTTGATTTGGATAGGGGAGCCTACAGATCCACAAGAGTTTATAGAAGGCTTATTTTATCACCAGCAGTGTATTTTGAAGAAAGCAATGATGCTGATTATGCTTATATTAAAAACCAAAGAGGAGTAATTGGAAAGAATATGGATCAATACTTAAATGCACAGCTTAGAGTCCATAAAAATGGAGCTTTTGTTGTCTTTGATGAGGAAAGACAATTTAAAACCTATCCAAATACTTCTGGATTGTCGGATATCGTGCTTTTTCTTTGTGGAAAGATAAAGAAAAATATTTTAGATGGAAATCTTGCGCTGGATATAAATGATTTTATACATGTTCCTAAAACTGTATTTGAAAGCATTTTACTTGTTATAAAAGAGGAACATTCTCATGGTTTTAGCAAAGAATATGCTGATATGCCCATTAAAAAGTTTTCTGAAAAGGTATTGTCTTATATGCAAGAGTGGATGCTCTGTGATGTAGAAGGCGAACATATAGTTTTATTTCCTTCTGTTGGGTTATTTAATGGAGTTTATAAGGAGAGTTAATGTGGAAAAAAATATTAATCGTTGGATCATACATAAAATTGGTTTAATTAATTTTTGGCTTTACGATGAAGAAGAGTTTTTATTTGAAGATGGGAAATTGCTTCTTAGAGGTACCAATGGTTCAGGTAAATCCGTGACAACTCAAAGCTTTATACCTCTTTTATTAGATGGCAATAAGCGCCCTGAAAGAATAGACCCATTTGGTAAAAAAGCTAGAAAGATGGAGGATTATCTTTTAGGAGAAGGAAAGAAAAACGATAGCACTGGATATCTTTACATGGAGCTTATTAAAAAAGACTCTGAGCATATTATAACAATAGGTATGGGACTTCATGCAAGGCTTGGTAGGCCAATGGATTTCTGGGGATTTTGCATAAATGATGGAAGAAGAATTGGTAAAGATGGGCAGATAAAGCTTTATAAAAATTTAGATATGAGAGTACCTTTAACAAAAAATGAGCTTAAAAATTTAATAGGATCTGGCGGAGAAATTTACGAAAGACAAGAAGATTATATGAATATGGTAAATAGAAATATATTTGGGTTTTCTCAAATATCAGATTATGAACACCTCATAAATCTTTTAATTCAAATAAGAAGCCCTAAGCTTTCTACCGATTTTAAACCTACTGTAATATATGAAATATTAAATAGCTCACTTCAAACATTATCTGATGAAGATCTGCTCCCTATGGCTAATGCAATTGAACATATGGATAACATACAAGTAGAACTTGAAGGTTTAAAAAAAGCTAAATATGCCATGGATAGGCTTAAAAACACATATAACAAATACAACATCTTCTTACTTTGTAAAAAAGCAAAGCAATATAAAGATGCTTTTGACGAGCTTGAAAAAGAAATAAAGAAAAAAGAATCTTTAATAAGTGAATCTATGCAAAATAAGGATTCTTTGAACTTTTGCGTAAATAGAATTGAAGAGCTTAATCGAGAATCAATAAATTTAAAGAGCCAAGTTAAAGATATAGGTGAAGATAATTTAAATAAAATTGAAGAAGAGTTAAAAGAAAAAGAAGATCAATTAAAGTTTGATAAAAATGGCCTTTTAGAAAAGGAAAATCAATTAGAGAAGAAAAAAATGGAAAGAAAGAACTCTGATAAAAACTTATCCTTAAATAAAGATAAGCTCTATAATTTAGAAACAAAGTTAGATAAAGAAATAGAATATTTAGATGACTTAAATGAAGATCTTATGTTTTATGATCATGAAGGTTTTATTGCAGAAGTAAAAACTTTATCAGATAACACAAACAATTTTAACAGAGCCCAAAGAGAATTTGAAGCTTATCAAGATAAGATACATCAAGGATTATATGCCTTAAAAGATCAGGTAAAGTTAAACGAAGAGTATAATCGAAAAATAGAAGAAGGTTTTAAAAATCAGCTTCTCGTACAAAAAGCTCAAAATGAATATAATGAAGCATCTCATTTAGAATATAAAATTAGAGATGAATGGGTTGAAAAATTATATACATGGAACAATTCAAATAAAGAGCTTATTTTAGAAAAAGAGGATTTGATTTTTTTAACTAGCGCTTTAAGTGAATACAAAGGGCCAGTTGATTCTACAAAGATTACTAAATATGCTACAAATAAATATTCAATTAAAAAAGATGAATTAGATAATTTGATAAATGACGAAACCATAAAAATCGCAAGCGTCGAAAAAAATAAAAATGAATTTCAAATAGAATTAGACAACTGGAAAAACAAAGTGGACCCAGAGCCTGACAGAGGGGAGAAAAAGTTTAAATTTAGAGAAAAGCTTAAAGAAATGAGGGTTCCTTTTATACCTTTATATAAGGCAGTGGATTTTAAAGACTCTATTGATAATAGCACTAAAAATGTCATTGAAGAGAGCCTTTTTAATATGGGACTTTTAGATAGCATTATAATTCCCTCAAAATATAAAGCTTTAGTTTTGGAAATTAAAGATGCAGGAATTGGAGATTCATTTTTATTTGGTGAAGGTGATAAAATAAATTTAAATTCATCTAAATTATTTAATGTTGATAATAATCTTAGCAATGAACTTAAAATAGCCACTTTAAATGTACTTGGACAAATTGGCTTAAAGTCTGGTGTATCTAGCTTTACACTCGATGGCAGTTTTAAAATGGGTATTTTAGATGGAAAAGTTAGTAAGCTTGAGCAATCTATATTTATTGGGGCTTTAGCAAGGGAAAATTATAGATTATTAAATATAAAAAAGCTTGAAGGTCTCATTGGAGATTTAAATAAAAATATAGAAAATATTAAAAATATAAGGCAAGGTTTAATATTTAGAAAATTTATTTTAAAAGATGAATTTGAAAAAATTCCTGGGTTTATCGATTTAGACGTAGCAATTCAAGAATCAAAGGATTATGAAAAAAGGCTTCAAATGGCAAAAGAAGCGGAGGAAAGATCTAATAAAGAATCAGAAATTGCAAAATCTCAATTGGAGAAATGTAAAATTTTAGTTTATAACATTACAAAAGAAATACCTATTGCAGCTAATTTAGAGAGGTATGAAGATGCAGCAGGTGATTGCAGAAAATATTTAAGAGGTATAAGCGATTTAAGAGAATCTGCTTATAGATGCGAAGATTGCCATAACATGATTAAGACTTTAGAAGATAAAATTTACAGTTTAGATGAAGATATAGATGATATATATAAAGATATAGAAAAGCTGGATAGAAATATTTCCATTGCTAAAGCTCGTATTTTGTCTATAAGTGAATTATTAAACAGCCCTGAGATAAAAAAGAGTGCAGAGAATTTAAGGCTTCTTAAAGAGAAAATTGCATCAAACCAATCTGAAAGGGAAAATAGAATAAGCGAAAGATCTAGTTTAAAAGAGAGAATCATCAACATGGAATCTTTAATTAAAGATATGGAACAAAAACTTTTAACCATTGAGGCTACTAAAAATATTGTTGAAAATATTTTTAATGAAGAATTAAAATTAGGCTATGTAGAAGGTGATTATATATCACAAAGCTTAATACAAACATCAAGAAATGTATTAAGAATGTTTCCTCAAGATGTTAAAGAGAAAAGTGTCCTTGAATATAATGAGATACTTGACCAAGAATTTAGAAAGCAAATGGTTAATTTTTCAGAATATTCTGGAATAATTGAAAAAATATTCACTTCAAATGATGACTATATATGGGTTAGAAGCGATATAACTTTTAAATATAACCAAGAGAGACTACCATTTTATAAAATGATATCTCTTTTAAGCGAAATAATTTATGAACAGGAAAACTTATTAAAGGAAGAAGATAGAAGAATTTTTGAAGAGATATTATCAGATACGCTGTCTAGAAAGCTAAGTGCAAAAATTTCTTCAAGCAAAGCATGGGTTAAAAAGATGAACTCGCTTATGGAAGGGTTATCAACATCTATGGGTTTATCTTTTAGTTTAATATGGAGAGAAAAAAAGGCAGAGGATGAAGATGAAATAAGCACTAAAAGATTAGTAAGCCTTCTTCAAGCAGATAGTGAACTTTTAACCAATGACGATAAGGAAAGCTTAACGCTTCATTTTCGTGCAAAAGTAAAAAGAGAAAGAAAGCTTTCAGAACAAAATGGACTAACAAATAACTATTTTGAGATGATAAGAGATGCTCTTGATTTTAGAAATTGGTTTGAATTCAATCTTCAGTATAAAGTTACTGGAGAAGAAAAGAAAGAGCTTACAGATAGAGTGTTTTATAGGTTAAGTGGTGGGGAAAGAGCCATGGCTATGTATGTTCCATTATTTGCAGCAGTTTATGCAAGGTATGATTCTGCAGAGCCTGATTGTTTGCGCATTGTTTCTTTAGATGAAGCATTTGCTGGTGTGGATGATGTAAATATTGGAAGTATGTTTAAATTATTAGAAGACTTAAAGTTAAATTATTTGATAAACTCTCAAGTTTTATGGGGATGTTATGAATCTGTACCTGCATTGTCTATTTGCGATTTAAAGCGCCCAAACAACTCTGATGTTGTTACAATTATTAGATATAAGTGGAATGGAAGAATGAGGGAATTGGCTATTTAATGAATGATTTAAAAAAAGAATGCATTGATTATTTTAAAAGCAAAAAAGGGTTTAATAGATTATTTAAGGAAGTATGGGAAAAACTTAAAATTTTAGGAAAAGTTGGAGGCTATGTTATTTTAAAAGGTATTACAAAAGATGAGAAAGAATGCATAGAAGGATTTATGAGAAAATCTTTTAATGAGGAAGTAATATCAATTAGCATTAAAGACATTGCTGAGGCTTTTCTTAAAACAAAATTTGGTAAAATTGATTTTATAGAGTTTATGGAAGGGTATTTTCAAAATAAGCTGGTTACAAATAAACGAGTTAGAGAAAAATTTAAGGATGAAAGGGAGGAGTTTTTTAACTCTATTAGGGACAACTATATAAATACTCCTTCCTATGGATGGTTAACTGAAGTTTTTATGCAAAAGAAGTTTGGATATCAAACTATTTCAAGAAATTATTCTGAAAGTGAAATTGATAACAGTATTTTAAAAAAAGCCATATGTTATGTTGCAGATGGGATAAATGCTTTAAATCATAGGCAAAATAAGTTTATAAGGCTTGGAGTTTTTGCCACAGAAATTACAAAAGATCCTCATTTTTTTGACAAAGGCACTTTAGCTGGTGGATTGTTTTTACAAGGGCTTTCATTTATTTTTAATAGCAGCTTTCCGTCAAATGCAGAGGAGATTTCTGAAATTTATTATTTAGCTGGCATTGTTACTGATAAAATATCAAGCTATGCTGTGGCAAAAGGTGTTAGGCTTTTTAATGAAAAGGAGCACCCTGCATTTAAAGAATTTAATGATTTAAATGAGGATTTTATTATAACCTTATCAAATCTTGAGTATATTAAAAGTGCTAAAGCAGTTAATAATAAGGTTTTTGTAGTTGAAAATCCAAATGCTTTTTCAGCTATATGCGATATGTTAAAAGGAGAAGATTTTTCACTTATTTGTACTAATGGACAACTTAGACTTGCATCTCAAATTTTATTAGATATGCTTTATGAAAGTGGATGTGAAATATTTTATTCTGGTGACTTTGATGGTGGTGGGCTTTTAATTGCAGATAGGTTAAAAAATAAATATAAAGATAAGTTAATATTTTGGAGATATGGTGTAAATGATTATTTAGAAAATATTTCCGAAGTCTTAATTAACGAAATTGGATTAAAGAAAATTCAATCTATAAAAAGAGAAGAATTATCTGAAGTTATAAGCAAAATGAAGCTTTTGAAAAGAGCTGCTTATCAAGAAATGATGGTGGATAATTTATCTTTTGATATAATGAATTTTAAAAATAAGTAAATTATAAAAAAAAAGGGGTGGCTGTATGCCACCAGAAATGATTTAGGGTATAAATGGGTAATTTTGTATATGTTTTATATCAAAATATATGATTACCAATAATAGCATTTTCATATGATTTTTAAGCAGTATTTTCTTTATTTTCAATTAATGCATTGAGTTGCAACTGTTATAACAGTATCATAGGTATGACGGTTATAAGGTAATACCACTTAAGTTAAGAATACCACTATATACGGTACTTGTCAATAGGTTTATGTAAAATTATTAATTTAATATTTACAATTATGTAAGAAAAAATAATTGTTAAAAAAGTGTAACCATGGTTACATGAAAGCTCATCTCCTTTTGATAAACTGTGAGCAACTTAGTAGTTGCATGGAATAAAAATCAAGAGGAGAATGAATTATGAGTTTGAATGCACAGCAATTAAAACAAACAAGTATAGAATTGAACGAAAACTTGCGAATTTCAGGATTAACACGTGAAACAGTATGTGTAGAGCTTGGTATCAGCAATCGCAAACTGCAAGCCGTGCTGGATATGACTGGAGAAGATCCAACCACCGTCTGGCGAGTGCGTGACTATCTAGTGAGGAAAATTGAAGAGCAAGGCAAAGAACCCATACCGTTTTCTGCATTAAAGGTGAACATTTGGTATCAGTATAATTGATGGGAGGTAAAACCATGGCGAAAAGCACTGGACACTAGAGTGCTTCACAGCATTTTTATGATAATAATGAAAAAATGATACTCCACCAACAATATTTATGGCGAAGTTAATTTGTCAAAGGGTTGCCACAAAGCAAAATTTTTGCGGCAGCCCTTTATTTGTTGTCTATATAACTAATTAAATATGATGTTAAAACTAGACTTTTTAGCATGTTTTTTGAGAGGGACAGTGGTTAAATAAACTTAAATTATTAATATGAATTTATTTTAATAATGGATCAATATATTTTTCAATAAATTCAAAGTGCTTTTGCATGGCGTCTATGGCGCCGAGCTTATCTTTATTTTTGATAGCATTAAAAATATCTACATGTAAATTAATGGTTTTTTTTAATTTGTCTTTATCTTCATATATAATTGTCCATGCATGTGAAATATAATCCATTACAAGTTCAGAAATAGAATTATATATGATATTAACTAGTTTTTTGTTTGTTCCTTTAACAATATATGAGTGAAATGCTAAATCAAGTTCTATTAATTTATCGTAATTTTCACAAATTTTCATTTTATCGCAGATGGTTTCTAATTCGTTTAAATTATCTACTGTAATATTATCAGTGCATATTGCTATACATTGAGTTTGAAGTGTTTTTCTTAAGGATAGAACTTCTTGAAAATCTATGTCTTCAAGAAGTATATACATGCTCATTGGTTCGTAAAGCATACTGCTTAAATCTGACTTTATATAATTTCCATTTCCAGCTTTATTTTCTATAAGTCCAATGGCTAATAAATAACTTAATGCTTCTCTAACAGTAAGCCTACTTATTCCCATTTGCTCAGCCATCAATCTTTCAGGTGGGAGTCTATCGCCTTTTTTTAGTTTGTTATTTTTGATGTTTTCTTTGATCTGCTCTATTATTTTTTCATACGTCCTAGTTGTTTGTACTTCAGTAAACATCATATTCCTTCTTTCAAAGTAATTTGTTGAGAACGGTAGAGTGGTATAACCAATTTTTTTAATTATATCATTTTAATTTTTCTTAGTCAATTAAACACATTCTATATTTTGCAATAAATTATCATTTATTGTAGTTATAACTAAAGTTGCTTAAATTTAACAAGTTAAAGCTGTTGCACAGCTGACAGAGGTCAGTGTACAACAGCTTATAAATTATATAATTATATTATCTAAAAGCTTTAAAAATATTAATAAATGTATCGAAATCATCTTCTCCGGTTGTAGGTAAGGTTTGATTGTTGTTATTATAAACTGTTACGATTATGATAGCTGCATCATTTCCTAAAGAGTCTTTTCCTAATACTGCTTTTAGAAGGTCAACGCTAATAGCTATTTTATATTGTCCTATATTATTTTTTAATTGAGTTTTATCTATTTGAACTATATTGGACAAATCTTTACCAGTCGGAATATTCCAAGCATTTATTCCTGCTTTTATTAATATTTGTTCTTTTGTTAGTGTAGGTATTTCATCAATGCTTACTGAAAAATCATGTGCGTCAATTGCATTGTCACCAATCATTACAGTATTCTTTCCTTTTACAGATATTGTGCTATCTGCATAAGCTGTATTTCCGTTTTTGTCTGTTAATGAATAGTGAATAGTGTAAGCTCCAGATTTCGAAGAATTAACTTCTCCATTTATTACAACATTGCTTCTTAAATCATTTCTTTCTTCATCACTAGCTTCAATTATTAAATTTCTTAGATTAACAGAAGTACCTTGATGTATAACTATTGAATCACGAACTTTTAATATAGGAGCATTATTTGAAGGCATATTAGTTGTATTAGTGGTATTACTTGAAGTGTTACCAGTAGTATTTGGTTCTGTTGTATTAGTAGTGTTACTTGAAGTATTACCAGTAGTATTTGGTTCTGTTGTATTTGTTGTATTAGTGGTGCTACTTGAAGTGTTACCAGTAGTATTTGGCTCTGTTGCATTTGTTGTATTAGTGGTGCTACTTGAAGTATTACCAGTAGTATTTGGCTTTGTTGTATTAGTGGTATCACTTGAAGTATTACCAGTAGTATTTGGTTCTGTTGTATTTGTTGTATTAGTGGTGCTACTTGAAGTATTACCAGCAGTAGTATTTGGTTCTGTTGTATTAGTAGTGTTACTTGAAGTATTACAAGTAGTATTTGGTTATTGTAAAGTT
>JAVBPD010000087.1:0-23212 GCA_031549885.1 Clostridiaceae bacterium | reverse complement strand
TTTAAAGTTAAATATAACAAAGATGACATGGGATATTATATTGAAAAAAATATAATAGATGAAAAGATATTAAAAAAATTAGAAGCAAATACAATTGGGGAAATGATAAAGATAAAGTAGGTTATTATAAAAAATTAAGATTTAAAAAATAAACTGAATATTTATAGCGAAAAACCTTGAAAAAAAGAGAATTAGTTTAAGGTTTATTTGTGGTTTAATTAATAAACGGTGTTTCTTTATTTTATTAAGATTAATTTAAAATATGCTAAAAATAAGTTTTTTTAATTAAAAAATACATAAAAATTTTTCCAAATAATAGTAACATTTTAAACTGCAATTTTCTTAGGTTGAAGCTAACTAATTTTTTAAAGCGCCTAAACTTATAAGTTTAAGCGCCATTAGATTAATCTGCAACAAATTTAATTTTTTCTTCTTTGCAAATTTGAAGTATGGAAAATTTACCGCTAGTTACAGCAGAAACAAGTCCTCCTGGAGGTGAAACCCATTGGCCTGATAGATAAAAATTATCAAGTCCTTTTATTTTTCCGCTATGCATCATGATTTTAGATTTTGGAGTTAGGGCAAAGGCCATTAATGATCCTTTATATGCATTGGTATATTTTTCATAAGTTATAGGGGTTGCAACGTCTAAAAGCTTAATCCTGCCTTTTAATTCTGGGAATTTTGCTTCTATTCTTTTAATTGCATCTATAGCAACTCTTTTCTTTTCATCATCGTAGGCTTGTTTGTTATTGTAGAGGTTTTTCCAATAGTTATATCCATCTTCATATTGCACTATGCTAATTGTTCCGGTAGTCCTTCCTGTGCCAAAGGTGTTGTCAAAGCTAAAATTTCTAAAGCCTAAAAGCTCAAAGGTCCTTGTACCTATGGTGTAAGGGGTAGTTTTAAAGCATATATTTATAGGGTAATTTTTCATATCAAAATCTATGACAACTGAAATATTTACAGCAGAAGAAACTGGATAATCATCAGGGTTTTCAAATCTTAAATTAAAATCTTTATCTTCGTATTCATCTTTTAAGAGCTTTTCAAAAACGTGATTTGCATCGCAAGCTGCTATAACGTAGTCAGCTTTTTCAGAGGATCCATTTTTTAAGACTATTCCGGTTGCCTTTCCTTTTTCTTTTGAAATTTCTAAAACATCTGAATTTAATAGGATTTTACCGCCTAAGCTTTCATATTTTGATTTCATCCTATTTATAAAAGGTCTAGATCCACCTTTTGGAATTGATACATTTCCCATGGCAAATCCTGCAAGAACCATTACTAAAGCGCTTGCACTGTAATTTTTAGGCACTATAAATGAAAAAACCTTTTGAAGAAGAGGGTGTTTAAATTTAGATGCGTATTTTTCGCAGGTGATTTTATTTAATTTATCAGTTATGGATATGGCATCATTCATGCTTAATGTAACTTTTGCAAGTTCAATAGGATTCATCATATACATAGGTTTATCCGCAGGTATTACAATTTTGCTTAACTTTTCTACATCGTTTATTAGTTCGTTAATAGAAGCTTCATCATCAGGTGATATGGAAAGGAGATCTTTTTTAAATCTATTAATATCTCTCCAAAGCACTATTCTTCCTTCATCAAATTCAAAAACAGTAGAATATTCTGGCGTAAAAAGCTCTACGTTTTCAAGTGCTCCTACTTGTTTCCAAATATCTAAGATTGGCTCTCCTTGTTTTGTGCCAGATAAGAAGCGGATGCATCCATCTATATACAGTCCGAATTTATCGTATCCAATACAATGTCCGCCTATATAATCATTTTTATCGTATATTATGGTTTCAAAACCTGATTTTTGAGCAAAAATACCAGCAGAAAGGCCAGCTACACCAGCCCCTATAATAATAATTTTTTTCATTTATTTTACCTCCAATTGTTTTTGCAATGAAAATATATTACCATTTATGTAAACAAATTTCTTTAGAGTGTTCTAGAGCTTTAAGTTTTTTATCTTATGGTGATGAAATTTAATGGGGAAGGGTGATTAAATGAGGAATAAAAAAATAGCATTAGGGGTTTTTGGATTTTGAAGCATATTACATAGTCATTTAGAAGGTTCATTATTTATAACTGTAAATTTAAAATGTTAAAGTATTTAATGGAAAATGGAAGAGTTTTTATAGCTATTTTTAATTATTATCGATTTCAGAGGTTTTTTTAAGTATTTTGACAAATATATTTTACGATCTTATTTATTTTTTAAAATTATTTTAAATAATTTAAATTTAATGTTATTGCATATATTTTATGATAAAATAATATAGACAATATTACTTTAAATTTACTTTTATTTTTATTTTATAATACAATAAATTTAATGATTAATGATATTTAATTATGAGATTTTAATCAATGAACAATGAATAATGAACATAGAACATAGGGGGACAAAACTGTAAATGGATAATGTTAATGTTGCACCTAATTTAGAAAAGAACAAGGTATCTGAAGCTATTAAAGAATTAAGGACAAACATTCAATTTAACATGGTACATAAAAACCCTAAAACTATTCTTATTACAAGTCCATTTCCCAAGGAAGGAAAGAGCTGGGTTTCTTCAAATTTAGCTAATGTCTTTGCTCAAAACAAAAAGAAGGTACTTCTTATAGATGCTGATATGAGAAAAGGTGTTCAATCTAAAACCTTTAACATTCAAGCAAGTTTTGGTCTATCTAATCTTTTAGGCAAAATTGATTCTGATGATAGCTTAGCTAATGTTAAATTTGAGGACTACATACATAAGACAAGCCAAGACAATTTATACATTTTGACAAAAGGAAGCAGGTGTAAAAACCCTTCTGAGCTTCTTTCTTCAAATGCCATGATCTTACTACTTGAAAAGCTTACTGAAGATTATGATTATATTATCTTTGATGGTACACCATCTATGCTTGTTACAGATAGCATAATTTTATGCACCCTTGTAGACTTAACTGTAATTGTAGCAAGATATAAGAGCACAAAAATTGAAGACTTAAAAAAATTAAAGAAATCCATTGAAGGTGTTGGAGGCAAAATTGCTGGAGTGGTTTTAAATGGAGTTGAAAGTAAAAATAGCGATTACAAAGGAAATTACTATGGTTATTATGGATAACTTATCCTTTAAATAGGAGATGAATTTATGATAGATTTGCACAACCATATTATTCCATGTATTGATGATGGATCTGCTTCTATAGCTGAATCCATTGAAATTGCAAAAGAAGCTTTAGCTTCTGGTTTTACTGGTATTTTTTGCACTTCTCATTTTGCTGAAGAATTATTTCTTGAAAGAGAAGATAACGAACTTTATCTTAACGATTTAAGAAAAGCTTTAAAAAATGAAAACATAAACATAGAGCTATATTCTGGCAATGAAGTTTTTATTTCATCTGATATTTTAGAGTGGCTAAAGGAGAACAAATTTCAAACCTTAAACAAAGGTAAGTATTTTTTAATGGAGCTTCCTATGCACACCACTAATATTTCTTATTTAAATGATTTAATTTATGATATTACAAATGAAGGATATATTCCTATATTTGCTCATCCTGAAAGGTATACATTTGTACAAGAAAACCCTAATGCTTTAATAGAACTTATAAATAGCGGAGCTTTATTTCAGATGAACTATGGAAGCTTAATTGGATTTTATGGTAAATCAGCACAAAAAGCTGCAGCTATTTTGCTTAAAAATAATATGATTCACTTTCTAGCCACAGACAATCACAGAAAGAAAACCATTTACCGCAAAATGGATGAGATTATTTTAAAGGTTAAAAAAATTATCGATGATGACACTTTTGAAATTTTAACTAGAGTAAATGCTGAGAGGGTTTTAAAGAATTTAGATATAATTGCTGATTCTCCAAAGCCATATAAAAGGTTTATTTTTTATTAATAAAAGACCATAAACAATTAATTTTGTTTATGGTTTAGTTTATTTTTTTCTTTATTTTACTCCATTTCCTATCTTCCATATATTCTGCAGCCATATTATTTGCCTCATTTACTATTTTCTCATCATATCCCATGAATTTTAACAAAAGAATGGCATTTCTTGTGGTAGCATATCCTTTACGAAGCTTATAATCAAATACCACACCTTCATCTGTGATATTCTCCCTAAAATGATAATTATCATAAAGATTCTCCATTATTTCAGTGAGCTCAATATCGTGAGATGCTGTTATTACAAGGGCATTTTTATCATATAAATATTTTAATATTGAAGAAGATGCAGCAACCCTTTCCACAGTATTTGTGCCCTTTAAAATTTCGTCTATAAAGCATACAATCCTAACTTCCTCATTTAAAGAATCAAGTATTCGCTTTAAGCTTTTTATTTCAGCTATAAAATAACTTTCCTTAGCTAAAACATCGTCTTTAACAGCCATGGAGGTTATTGTATAACACATTTTGCCTGTGTATTCCTTGCAAAAGCACATGTAAATATTTTGAGATAAAATCATAGTCAGCGCTAACGATTTAATAAAGGTTGATTTTCCTGAAGCATTGGAGCCTGTTAATATGATATTTTTATCCATATCTATGGAGTTTAAAACGCAATTTTTAACCAGTGGATGATAAATATCATCTATTTTTACATTTGAAACATGTCTAAAATTTGGCTTAGAATAAAATGGCAGTGTTTTTCTATACTCTGAAATTGCTATGCTAGAATCTATCTCTCCAATAATAGTATAAAGCTCATGAAACTCTTTAGTGTACTTTATTAAAAGCTTAACCATTCTGTTATATCCTATAAAATCCAGCATTAAAACAGTTTTTAAATATTCAAAAATTGCTTCTAAATCTCCAGCAGCTGTATTTGCTAGATTATTAGAAATAAAGGTTATTTTTTTAATGGGTTTAACTATAGCTTTAAATTTATCTTTATATTCCTCATCTTGGTAGTTAAGCTTTGAAAGGTTTGTACCACATACAATCATCCTCTTAAGATATTTAATCGTATTTAACCTAACTTCTAAAAGATAATTTTTTCTATAGTGGTATATTATGTTAATAAAGATTGAGGTTATTAAGAGAGAAAATCCTATTTTTGAAAATATAGAAATTATTAAGCATATAATTGGAATGGACATTAATATGTAGAAAAAATAAATATTCTTTAACAATTGGTTTTTTGCATTAAATATAAAGTTATATACATCATTATAAGTGTCTTTACCTAGAGAATTTAACAAATAAAGGGCATTTGCTTTTATTTCAATGTTTTTGTCCATATGATCTATTTTTGCACCAAATTCTTTAAGGTTATTTAAATCAAAGTTAACAGATCTTAATTTTGCATATAAATATTCTTCTCCAATGCTCGATTGGGCAGCATTCATTTTAAAAAAAATATGATCCATAGATAAATCGTTCCAAGTGGTATCATCTATGAAAAACTTTGGATTTTCCATGGCTTTCTTATGGTCCCAATATTTTCTAATGTATTTTAAATTTTCATACTCATAATCCTCGTCCTCAAAATTATGATATTTTCCTTGGAACCTTTTTATTTTTTTATTTCTCTTTACCTTTGAATAAATTACAAATATGGTTATAGCTAAAAATAGTGACGTGAGTATAATGAATAAATATTCCACTTTGACTCCTTTTAAACTCAAATGAATTATTTTCCTAATACTTTACATTATACATTTATTATCTTCATATCACCAGGGATTTTTAGTATAATAAGTATTGTGCTAATGTTTAAATTATATTATAAAGGCTGGATTTTTTTTATGAATAAAATTTTGGAATGCTTAAAACCCTTTAAAAAACAAGTTATTTTAGGCCCTATTTTTAAGTTATTAGAAGCTTTGTTTGAACTATTGTTGCCTATTTTCATGGCAAGACTCATCGACAATGGAATTAAATTAAACAACACAGCTTACATTTTTAAAATGGGATTTTTTATGATTGCAATTGCCATAATAGGAACCTTATGCTCTTTTACATGTCAATATTTTGCTTCAATAGCTTCTCAAGGCTTTGGCACATCTCTTAGAAATTCTCTATTTAAGCATATTTTAAGCTTTTCATATAAGGATATTGACTCTATAGGTACGAGTACTTTAACAAATAGAATAATTAACGATATTAACGCTATACAGCTAGGACTTGCCATGGCCATAAGGCTTCTTTTAAGGCTTCCATTTATAGCTATTTGCAGCGTTTTAATGATTTTATATTTAGATAAGGGCTTAGATATTGTTATAATAATATCGGTGCCCATATGCGCTTTAATCTTGTTTATAATTATGACCAAATCTATGCCAATGTATAGAAATGTGCAAAAAAAGTTAGATTCTCTCTCTAGAATAATCCGTGAAAATTTAAAAGGAGTAAGGGTAATTAGGGCTTTTGATAAAAAGGAGTTTGAATTTAAAAGGTTTAAAAAGGAAAATGATGAATTTAAAAGCTTAGTCCTTAAGGTTTCATTTTTTTCAGGCCTCAGCAATCCTCTTACCTCTTTAGTGTTAAATTTATCTATTTTAGGGGCTATGTATTTTGGAAGCTTTCATATAAATAGCGGCACATTATCTCAAGGTGATTTAATTGCATGTGTAAGCTATTTTACTCAAATAGTCCTTGCTTTAGTTGTATTTACATCCCTTACTCCAATTTATTCAAGGTCTTTAGCTTGCTTAACCCGTGTTTCTGATATTTTTAATATAAACCCTTCTATTGCCAATGGAAAGAGCAAGGTTTTAGAGGAAAGGGAAAATGTTATAAATTTTAACCATGTTTCATTTTCTTATAACAGCTCTGAATATGCTTTAAAAGACATCACCTTTTCATTAAAAAAAGGTGAGACCTTAGGAATAATTGGAGGAACAGGTTCTGGAAAATCTACTTTAGTAAATTTAATATCCAGGTTTTATGATGCAGCACGTGGAGAAATTTTAGTTAAAGGTTTAAATGTTAAAGAATGGGATGAAAGAGCTTTAAGGGATATAATAGGCATTGCAACGCAAAAAGCTAAGCTCTTTACTGGCACTTTATATGAAAATATTGTATTTGGAAGGGATAATATTGAGGAAAATCAAATTGAAAATGCTTTAGATATTTCCCAGAGCGCTGAATTTGTGAATAAATTAAAAGATAGATTAAACGCCATAGTTGCGCACAATGGGGATAATTTTTCAGGAGGGCAAAAGCAAAGGATTTCCATTGCAAGGGCAGTTTTAAATAATCCTGAAATTTTAATTTTAGATGATAGTTCATCAGCCCTCGACTATAGAACTGATAGGAATTTAAGGGATGAAATTAAAAAGCTTAATTGCACTACTATAATCGTATCTCAAAGGGTTAATTCTGTAAAAAATTTAGATAAGATTTTAGTTTTAAAAAATGGAAATATGGAAGGCTTAGGAACCCACAAAGAGCTTTTAGAGGATTGTGAAGAATACATTAAGATAGTTGAATCACAAGGAGAATCAAAATGAAGAGGATAGCAGCATATTTAAAACCCCATAGATTTACTTTAATATTAATAATTTTGTTTTCAATTTTTGGCACCATATTGTCAATGATGGCTCCAACGTTTATTGGAAATGCCATTGATTTTGCTATTTCTAGAGGAAATGTGGATTTTAAAAGTATTTTCTCCATAATTATTAAGCTTTTAATTATTTATGTTTTAAGCTCTATTTTTTCTTACATTTCATTTGCCTTTATTTCTAAAACCTCAAACAGCATTACAAATCGCTTAAGGGAGGATTTATTTTTAATTTTAGAAAAGATTAAAATAAATTATTACGATGAGAATTCCTTTGGAAACATTATGAGCAAATTAACCAATGATGTTGAAATAGTTGGAGATGGGCTTTTCCAAGCATTAAATCAGATGTTTAGTGGAATTATAATTATTTTTTCTACGCTTTTTTTCATGTTTAGATTAAATGTCATTATCACTTTTGTAGTGCTTTTAATTACGCCTATTTCATTTTTTATATCCTCTTTTTTAGTAAAGCATTCTTCTAAGCATTTTAAAGATAATTCTAATACTTTAGGGGAGTTAAATGGATTTGTTGAAGAGATGGTTGGAGGGGAGAAGGTAGTAAAGGCATTTAATTATGAAGATATCTGTTTTGAAAAGTTTAAGGAGATAAATAATAGGTTATATGTTTGTGGCCAAAAGTCTCAATTTTTTTCTTCTTTAACAAACCCCTCAACTAGGTTTGTAAACAATATTTCATATATTATAGTAGGCATGGTGGCAGGTATACTCAGAGTTATGTCTGTTGGAAATATTTCTGCCTTTTTAGCTTACGCTGTTTCTTTTGCTAGGCCAATTAACGATATAACTTCTATAACTGTTAATTTGCAATCTGCTTTTGCCTCTTTAAAGAGGATTTTAACGCTTTTAGATGAAAAAGATTTAGAGACTAATGGTGAATATCAAAAGGGCAATTTAATAGTCCAAAATGGCTCTGTTGAGTTTAAAAGTGTATTTTTTTCTTATGATAAGGGAAGTGAACTTATAAAAAATTTAAACTTTAAAGCATTTCCTGGTGATAAGGTTGCAATAGTTGGGCCAACAGGAGCTGGAAAGACAACTTTAGTAAACCTTCTTATGAGGTTTTACGATGCTGATAGTGGAGAAATATCTATTGATTTAAAGAACATTGATGATTTTAAAAGAGAAGGTGTAAGAAGGTCCTTTGGAATGGTCCTTCAAGATACATGGCTTTTTTCTGGGACTATTAGGGAAAATATTGCTTATGGAAAGGAAGGAGCTACCTTTGATGAAATTGTTTCTGCCGCAAAATTTGCTCATGCTGATGGTTTTATTAAAAGGTTAAAGGATGGATATGATACGTTTATAACTGAGGATGGAGAGGATTTATCCCAAGGGGAAAGGCAGCTTTTAACAATTGCAAGGGCTATGATTTCTGATCCTCCAATGCTCATTTTAGATGAAGCTACAAGCTCCATTGATACTTTAACTGAAAAGTATGTTCAAGATGCTTTTTTAACCATGATGAAAGGCAGAACTAGCTTTATCATAGCTCATAGGCTTTCAACAATTAAGGATGCTTCTTTAATTTTATTTATGAAGGATGGGAAGATAATGGAACAAGGAAATCATGAAGAACTTATTATTAAAAAAGGTTATTATTTTAACTTGCTTTATGCTTCTAATTAAAGGTATTGCATGGATAAGAGAGAATTAATTAATTATTGTTTAAATTTTAATGACGTATATGAGGACTATCCTTTTGATGAGAATTGGGCAGTTTTAAGGCATAGATTAAATAAAAAAGCTTTTGCATTTATTTACGAGAGAAATGGTAGAGTTTATATAAATTTAAAGCTAAATCCTATAGAAGGCTCCTTTTATAGGGGATCTTTTAAAGAAATAACTGAAGCTTATCACATGAATAAGCTCCACTGGAACTCTGTTGATTTAAATTCTTTAATTCCTGATGAGATTTTGTATGAAATGATCTTTAAAAGTTATAATTTAACAAAACCAAAACTTTTAAAAAAGAAAGGTAAAAATTAATGGAATATAAACTCATAAGATCAAAGAGAAAAACTTTATCTATTCAAATAAACAAAGAAGCAGAAATCATTGTTAAAGCACCTATTAATTTACCTAAATATGCTATTGATGAATTTGTAAAATCAAAGGAAAAGTGGATTTTAGAAAAGCTTAATATGATGAAGGATTTTAGAGAGAAAAAGGTGAATTTTTCTTTAAATTATGGAGATAAAGTGCTGTTTAGGGGAGAAGAATTTACCCTTATGTGGGATATCAAAGATAAAGTGTATTTTGAAAATAACTTTCTTTATATGCCCTCTAATTTAACTGCTGATGAAGTAAAATATAACATCATAAAGTTATACAAGCTTCATGCAAAGAAGATTTTAAATGAAAAGGTAAATCATTATAAATATATAATGAATGTTTCTCCAATAAAGATAAAAATTAATAGCGCATCTACTAGGTGGGGTAGCTGCAGCTTAAAGGGCTCTCTTAATTTTTCTTGGAAAATAATGTTTGCAAAGGATGAAATAATAGACTATATAGTAGTCCATGAGCTTGCCCATTTAAAAGAACATAACCACTCTAAGGATTTTTGGAATGAAGTTTTTTTAGTCCTTCCTGATTATAAACTTCGGCAAAGAGGTTTAAGTGAAATTGAAAATAAATTAAGGTATGAAAATTGGGATCAATAGTTTTGATCCCAAATTTTATAGACAAAGGTTTAATATTTCTTCAATGGATTTTTCATCTAACTTTACAAAATTTCCAAGTGGGCCAAATATACATGCCTTTTTAGCCATTTCCTTTATTCTAGAGCTGTCAATGGAAGCTTCACTAAGCTTAACTGGAAGCCCTAATGATTTAAAGAATTCCTCAGTTTTTTCAATGCCTAAAATAGCAGTTTCTTCTAAATTTTCAAAGTTTATATCAATATCCCAAACCCTATTTGCATATTGAACAAATTTATTTATATTGTGCTTATAGACATATTTCATCCAAGCAGGGACTACAATGGAAAGGCCTGCCCCGTGGGCTATATCATAAATTGCACTTAGTTCATGTTCAATTCTATGGGATGCCCAATCCTCTTCTTTTCCAATTCCTAAAAAACCATTGTGAGCAAGCGATCCTGAAAGCATTATTTCAGCTCTGGCATCATAGTTGTTTGGATCTAAAAGGGCTATTTTTGAATTATGTATTACAGTTTTTAAAAGGCTTTCAGAGAGCCTATCAGTAAGCTCAACGTTTTTAGTATTGGTAAAATACCTTTCTAAAACATGTATCATAATATCGCAGCACCCTGCAGCAGTTTGATATGGAGGCAATGTATATGTGAATTCAGGGTTCATTATTGCAAATTTTGGCCTTATTAAGTTAGAATTTGAGCCTCTTTTTAAAAGGTCATGGTCATTTGATATGACACAGCTGATGCTGGTTTCACTTCCTGCTGCTGATAATGTTAAGATGACACCAACAGGAAGAGATTTTTTAATTGATGCTTTTTGCATGAAAAAATCCCAAACATCTCCATTATATAATGCACCAAAAGCTATGGCCTTTGATGAGTCAATTGCGCTTCCGCCACCTACTGCTAATATGAAGTTTAAATCATTTTCCTTTGCTATTTTTATGCCCTCATAAACTAATGAAAGCTTAGGATTTGGCTGCACACCACCAAGCTCTTTAAAGAAAATACCGCTTTCATTTAACATATTCACTATTTTCTCATATAATCCGCTTTTTTTAATGCTTGATGTTCCATAATGCAGCAGCACTCTATTTCCATGAAGCTTTATCTCATTGCAAAGGTCGCTTTCGCTATCTTTTCCAAATATCATCTTAGTTGCATTTTCATAAGTAAAGTTAAGCACTATATCAATCCTTTCTTTGTTTTATCTATCCAAGTTTATTATACCTTTAAAAGTTATTTATTTCTTCTATAAGTGAGGATATAATTTTGCTTTCTTTCACTTTTTTTATTATTTCACCTTTTTTAAAAATTAAAGCTACACCTTTTCCACCTGCTATTCCAATATCTGCATCCCTTGCCTCGCCTGGGCCATTTACAACGCATCCCATAATGGCAATTTTTATGTTTTTATTTATGTGTTTTAACTTATCTTCCACTTCTTTTGCAATTTTAATAAGGTCAATTTCTGTTCTTCCACAGGTTGGGCAGGATACAAAAACCATTCCTTCCTTTTTTAAGCCTAAGGATTTTAATATTTCCTTGCAAGCTGTAATTTCTTCCACAGGGTTTGCAGTCAATGAAACCCTTATCGTGTCTCCAATTCCTAAATATAATAAGGTTCCAATTCCAACAGAGGATTTAATTGCTCCTTTTAAAACTGTGCCAGCTTCTGTTACGCCTAAATGAAGAGGATAGTTTACCTTTTTTGATAAAAGCTTATAGCTTTCTATGGTAGTTAAAACATCTGAAGATTTAATGGATATAACTATATCATGAAAATTAAGCTTTTCTAATATATTTACATGTTCTAAAGCGCTTTCCACAAGCCCTTCAGGTGTTATACCTTTATATTTATCTAGGATTTCTTTTGATAAAGATCCTGAATTTACGCCAATTCTAATTGGGATGTTCTTTTCCATACAGGCTTTTGCAACCATTTTAACTCTTTCAATGGATCCTATATTTCCTGGATTTATTCTTATTTTTGATATTCCGTTTTCAATGCACTTAAGGGCAAGGTTATAGTCAAAGTGAATGTCTGCAACTACAGGAATAGATGAATTAAGCACTATTTCTTTAATTGACTCTGCAGCCTCCATATCAGGAACGGCGCATCTAACTATTTCACAGCCTTCATTTATGAGTTCATTTATTTGCTTTATAGTTGCATTTGCATCCCTCGTATCTGTATTTGTCATCGATTGAATTGAAATAGGGTTATTTCCACCTATTTTTATATTTTTAACTAAAACTTCACGGGTTTTTATTCTTTCCATTTATTTTCCTCTTCTTTAATAAATTTATCCATTTCTTTAACATATTTTCTATACTCAATAGGAGTTTTTTCTTTAGAAACCATTTCCATTTCAATTGCTCCAGTGAGATCTCTTAATTTATCTTTTAAAATTGGTTGAAGGCACACTGGAATATGCTCTTTATAATACCGATGGAGTGCAACGCATTCATCGCACTTGCTATGAAAATCGCATAAAGTGTTTGGACATGTGCATTTTGTAATATTCTTATCTTTAACAAGCTCTCTATTTTTTAAAACTGATTTATAATATTCTTCCTTAGAGACCATAAGTATCAACTCCTCATTAACTCATATTATAGTAATTACTTTATCGTTTGTCAATAAAAATACATTGATAAACATTAAAAGAATAATAATATATTTTAATATTAACATTATATTGATATAATAATTATTATTAAAGTTAGGAGGATTTTATGGCTGAAATAAAATTTGATATATTAGAAAACTATGGTATTCTTTCTGAATCTGCAAAGGGTTGGACAAAAGAATTAAATTTAGTTAAATGGAACGACAGAGATGCAAAGTTTGATTTAAGAGAGTGGTCTTTAGATCATGAAAAAATGGGAAAAGGGATAACTCTTACTAAAGATGAAATTAAAAAGTTAAAGAAAATTCTTGATGATTTAAATTTAGAGTAAAAGGGGATTATGGTATGGAGATAAAGGATATTTTAAAAATAGTGGATCACACTCTTTTAAATCAAACTGCAACTTTAGAAGAGCTTTTAGCATTATGTGATGATGGCATAGAATATGGCGTTGCATCTGTTTGTATTCCACCTTGCTATGTAAAAAAAGCAAAAGACCATGTTAAAGATAACCTTAAAATATGCACAGTAATTGGATTTCCAAACGGTTACGGTACTACTGAAACTAAAATATATGAAACCATGGATGCAATTTCAAATGGAGCAGATGAAATAGATATGGTCATAAATTTAGGCATGGTTAAGGATAAGAAATATGATGAAATTAAGGATGAAATTTCAAAAATAAAAGAAGTTTGCCAAAGTAGAATTTTAAAGGTAATTATAGAGACTTGTCTTTTAACAGATGAAGAAAAGATAAAAATGTGCCATATTGTAGAAGAATCTGGAGCGGATTTTATTAAGACTTCCACAGGGTTTTCAACTAAAGGTGCAACTTTTGAGGATGTTAAATTGTTTAAAGAAAATTTAAGAAGAGGCTTTAATATAAAAGCAGCTGGAGGAATTCAAAGCTTAGATGATGCAGAAAATTTTTTAAAGCTTGGTGCCACTAGACTTGGAACTAGCAGAATTGTAAAGATTTTAAAAAATGAAAAGGGCTCTTCATATTAATTATAAAAATGACAAGCAAATTTTAAACAGCTTTGCTTGCCATTTTTTATAGAAATTTAAATGTTTTTTATGTTTAAAAAGCTTCTAAAGATAAAATAACATGATGTGGATGTCCAAATGCCTATTGCAAAGCCTGCCAGTACATCTGATGCATAGTGTACCCCTAAATATATTCTTGAAATCCCTATAGAAAGGACGAACAAATAGAGCAATATAAATGTTATATATTTTAACCTCTTATTTTTTAAATTAAGAGATAAACACAAAACTATCATGGTGTATAGCGCCATATTGTTCATAGAATGGCCGCTTGGAAATGAATATCCTGTTTGAACCACTAGCCTTAATGTGTTTGGCCTTGGTCTACAAAAAATATTTTTTATGGTAAAATTTATTAAAGCTGAAATAGCAACGGTTATTGAAGCAGGTAAGGCTATGTACCATCTTGTTTTAGGTATTATTAAAAGAATTAAACATATAGTTATAATTCCATAAGTGTCTCCTATAAACGAAATTATTATGGCAAGTTTAGTTAAAAAGTAACATATATAAGGTGAAATTAAACTATATACATAACTATCAAATGAATTAGTTTTATTAAGAAGCATAAAAATTGTTATAATAATAAAAATTAAAAGAGCAATAATATTAATAGTTATTAATGTTTTGGTTATTTTAAAATTCATCTAAGCCTCCAAAAATAATTTTTGTAAGTCTTAATATTTTAACATTTTTTTTGCTATAATAAAACTCTAATTGTTTAACATTAATTGTAAATCTTATAATGAGGTGATAATTGTGAAAGTGTTAATTTTAAACGGTCCTAATATAAATATGATTGGGATCAGGGAAAAAAACATATATGGAGAAGAGAGTTACGAGGATTTAGTTAATAAAATAAAAAAATGGTGCTTTGAATTAAATATCGATGTGGATATTTTTCAATCAAATTCTGAAGGCTTAATTATTGATAAAATTCAAAAAGCAAATGAAATTTACCATGGAATTATTATAAATCCTGGAGCATATACGCACTATAGCTATGCAATTCTTGACAGTTTAAAATCGATTAAAATTCCATCAATTGAAGTTCATATTTCAAATATACATAAACGTGAAGAATTTAGAAGAAAATCTGTAACAGCTGAAGGTTCTATTGGGATTATTTCAGGGTTTTCTTTATATGGATATAAGCTTGCTCTAGAGGCTATGGCCAATTTACTCATACTTTTAGGTTTATAAAACAATATTTTTACTATATTATAGTATTAGAAAGGGGTTTTTAAAATGAAACTAACTAATAAAATAACTGTTTTTGTCATTATTTTAATGACATTTATGCTAAGTTCCTGTGCATCATCTTCAAGTGCGTCAACTAGAAAAAATCCAGTAGCAACTATTACAATGAAAAATGGTGGCTTAATAAAAATAGAACTGTATCCTGATAAAGCACCAAATACAGTTAACAACTTTATATCTCTTGCAAATTCAAAGTTTTACGACGGGTTAACATTTCACAGAATTGAAGAAGGATTTGTAGTTCAAGGTGGAGACCCAGAGGCAAATGGTTCAGGTGGCCCAGGTTACACAATTAAAGGTGAATTTTCTGACAATGGATTTACTAAAAATGACTTAAAGCACACTACTGGAGTTATTTCTATGGCAAGGAGAAGTCAGCCTTTAGATTCTGCAGGAAGTCAATTTTTCATTATGCTTGCAGATCAACCTTCTTTAGATGGCAAATATGCTGCTTTTGGAAAAGTTATTGAAGGAATGGATGTAGTTAATAAAATGGTTTCTGATTTTAAAGAAGGCAATGTTACAGATTTTTCAGTTATGAAGACAGTAACAGTTGATACATTTGGGGCTAAATATTCAAAGCCTGAGAAAATAAAAGAATAAGCTAAAAAAGTCCCCTAACATTAATAAGTTAATAGTATATAATATTTTAATTAAATATATTGATTTAATTTATTAAATAAGATATATTATATTTACAAATATTGGAAATTTATTAATTTATTCTAGGGGGAGTAAAAATGGATAATGCTCAAGATAAAGTGTACAGCATTGGTGCAGTTTGTGAAGAAATCAAAAAAAGAGGGTATAAAGATTTCGAGAACCATAATTTGAGATATCTAGAAAAAGTGTTAAAGGAAATAATAACTATACGACGCGATCAGTATTTTAATAGAATTTATTACATAGATGATATTGACAGAATTGAAAAAATATTAAATTTAAAAGAACAAGGTTTAAATTATAATGCCATTAAAAGCGTCCTTGCCACAGAAGATAATAAAAGAAATGTTATTGAAGATGTGGAGATTTCCTATAAAGAAGAACTAGCTTTTGATGATGAAGATGCAAAAGAAGAAACTTCTGTTGCAGTAAATAATGATTATGTGGATGAGTTTAAAAACGTAATGCATAAAATTATATTTTCTGGAATTGAAACTTCCATAACGCCTAAAATAGAAGAGATTAAAACGGAGATAAATAAATTGCATGATCAAAATATAGATTTAAAAAACGTGCTTGAAGCGCAGCAAAAAAATCACTTTAAAGCTTTAGATGACAAGTTGATAAAGTGGAGAGAAGAATCCTTTAATAGTGATAGCAATAGTAAAAGAAAAGAAAATGGTTTATTAAGAAGGTTATTTCATAGATGAAAATTAATAACCTTTACTTACTTGAGTTAATTCATAAAAAATGTTAATATTATTTAGAGGATTTCTATGAAAATATTATTAGTTTCAGATGTTGAATCGAAATTTATTTGGAATTTTTTTGATAAAGATAAATTTAAAGATGTAGATCTTATCATATCCTGTGGAGATTTAAAAGCAAGCTACCTTTCTTTTCTTGTTACAATGATAAATGCTCCACTTGTTTATGTAAGAGGAAACCATGATAAGGATTATATTAAAAACCCACCTGAAGGGTGTGAATGCATTGAAGATACAATATTTAAATTTAAAAACTTTAATATTGTAGGTTTTGGGGGAAGTTATAGATATAACAATGGCATCTTTCAGTATACAGAAAAAGAAATGAGAGATAGGTACAATAAGTTAAAATTTAATATAAAGCTTCAAGGTGGAATAGATATTTTAGTGACTCATGCTCCAGCATATAGGATATCGGATGGGAATGACATATGCCATACTGGGTTTAAGGTTTTTAATTACATAATTGGCAAATATAAACCAAAATATTTCTTTCATGGTCATCAACATTTAAGCTATAATGCTAATTTAAAGCGTATTAGAACTTTAAAATATACTACTATCATAAATTCTTATGATTATTATATTATTGACATTTAATTAAGTTCATAAAGCGTGTATAAACTTGATTTTGTAAAGGTGATTATATTATGAATAAAAATAAAAATATTTCAATGACTGTGATTAGAAGACTTCCGAAATATTATAGGTGTTTGGAAGGATTGCTTAGAGGTAATGTTGAGAGAATTTCGTCTAAAGAGTTAAGTGAAAAAATTGGATTCACTGCATCTCAAATAAGACAAGATTTAAACTGTTTTGGAGATTTTGGCCAGCAAGGCTATGGTTACAAGGTAAAGGATTTATTCTATGAAATTACTAATATATTAGGCATTAATAAAACACATAATATCATTATTATTGGAGCTGGAAATTTAGGGCAAGCTTTATGTAACTATGTTCATTCCTCAAAATTTAATTTTGAGCTTTGTGGCATTTTTGACAATAACCCTAATAAAATAGGAGTTATATTAAATGATATTTCTATACTGCATATTCAAGAATTGCCTAAGTTTATTAATGAGAATAAAGTTGATATTGCAATATTATGCACTACTCCTACTAATGCTCAAAGCGTTTGTAATTCCATTATCTCTAATGGTATAAAATGCATTTGGAATTTTACTCCTGTAGATTTAAAATATGATGATGGCGTAATTTGTGAAAATGTTCATTTAATAGATAGCTTGATGACTTTAAGCTATTTAATTAATGAATAAGCTTAAATATGCACTTGTAGCTCAGATGGATAGAGTGGTGGACTTCGAATCCATAGGTCGCAGGTTCAACTCCTGTCAAGTGCTCTTGTATCAATGGATTTGAAGAGTTAAAATGGTTAAAAAAATGTAATAGGGGTGCTACTGGGGTAACCAGTGAGCAATCCCTATTTTTTATTTTAGAAATGAGGCTTTTAATTTTGATATATCACTATAATTCTTGCCTGTTATCAGAGCTCGACAGCTTCAAGGTTATCAAGCCTATTATTCATTTTTATAATCTCCTCATTTAATGCTTAAAAAAATGATATCAAAAAAACTGATGCTGTGCAAGGCACAAATATGCATCATTCATTGTATTAAAATACGTCAAATTAATTTATTTTTTTTAAAATATTTAATGAATATAGATATTTTTTAATTAAAATTAATTTTATTGGAATAATAATAACATATAATAAATATAAAAGTTTATAGAATTGGTGGGAGCAAAATTGGAAAAACTAAAAGATGAATTATTAGATAAAATATCAAAGTACGAAAATGGTGAGATTAAAAAAGACTATCTCATTAAATGGGCTAAAAACGTGATGAATAATTTGCTTGAAACAAAGAAAATAATGTTTTTAGACAATGTTTCAATTTACCCATTTCTAAAGAATTTATATTCAGAAACGGATGTATTTGGTTCTTTTGATGATAAACTTGTTGAAGATATAAAAGATGTTATTACAGGAAACAAAGATATTAGCTTTTCTTGTTTTTTAAACATTCCAGATGAGCTTGAAAATGAAGATATTAATAAATTAAATAAAATTATACTTGATTGCAATAGATATAACGAATTGTTAAAAGAAGATGTTGAAATTTTAAATGAACTTAAAGGAGTATATGAGGATAAAATAAATGAAACTATCATAGATATTTTAGTAAAAAGCAGCTTAGATTTAATAACATATTTACCTAAGGAAAAAGAAGAGGGCGATAAAAATGGGTTTACAGATTTTGATAAAGATAAGTTTATAAATACGCTTCTCAGAACTAATGTGTTAATGGATTATTTAAACGGCAGAGAAAATTTTTTTGTTTCTGTTTTTTATGAGTCAGGAAATTATAAATTGTTATTAGTATGAAAAATTAAAATCCACAGAAAAATTCTGTGGATAAAACTATATTAAACCTTTAAAATATTTGTATGCTAGAACCCTAAAGCAAGCTTTATTTATAGTTTCTTCAGGTATTTTTCTATTTTTAAATGAGGAGAGGACATTTGAATATCCTTCTTCAATATCTGTTATTATCATCATGTCATTTAAAGAAAGCACAGCTTTTGTAGCTGGATTTTCACCACTTGTGTAAAGCTTAATAGCATCCATAGCTAAATCGTCGGTTATTATAAGCCCGGTAAAGCCTAAATCATCTCTTAAAATTTTATGTACATTTGATGAAAGTGATGCTGGAACTGTGTCGTCCATGGACTTTACAATGTTGTGAGAAACTAAAATAAAATGGACTCCTGCTTTAATGCCCTCTTTAAAGGGAATAAAATCGCTATTTACAAAATTTTCATAAGGTCTTTCATCAATTGAAATACCAGTGTGCGTATCTACATTGTTTCCGTATCCAGGAAAATGCTTTAATGCACAAGATATTCCATTTTCTTGAGTTAAGGTAACTACATTTTTAACAAAGTCTGCAGTTTCATTAGCATTTTTGCCAAAGGATCTATCGAATATAAAGTCATTTGGATCTATGGAAACATCTGCTACTGGAGCTAAATTTACATTTATGCCAAGGCTTTTTAATAATTTTGATTTTTTAGTAGCATCTTCTTTTATTTTTTCCATACCTCCTTCATTAAAAACATCTTGAGGTGATAAAAACCTATGCAAAGAGAGGTTTTCATTGCTGCTTACTCTGACAACAGATCCTCCTTCTTCATCAGTGCTTAATATAAGGGGAATGCTTGAAGCCTTTTGATAGGAAGTTAAGGTTGATATCACTTCTTCAGAAGTTTTATTTTGAAAATCTTGGCCAAATAAAACAAAACCGCCAATTTTATATTTATGAATAGTATCTAAAGCTCCTTCACTTGGGCATCTTGCAAGAAATAATTGACCTATTTTTTCTTCAAGAGTCATAGTTTTAAGCTTCTTAAAAGCTTTTTCATAAAATTCACTGAATATACCGTGATCTTCATAATCCTCTGGCACAATTGAAGTTGTATTTTCAGTTTTATTTTCATTTTGGTGTGAAGAAGAGTTTATATTAATGCATGCACAGTTAGCGAAAAATAGAAACATTGTAGCGAAAATTGAATAAAATCTTTTCATAATTAATCTCCTATTTTAAAATACTTATATATATATGATGCCATTTTATTTTAATTAATAATCACTATTTTTTAAATGGGAATTTAAAGTTAAGCTTTAATATATGAATCATTCATTTTTATTTGTATAATGTTATATTATGACTATTAGATAACTACATTAAAAACAAAAGAATTTAAATTTTACAAAAGGTGGATTTCAAGTTATGTTGAATTTTATTGATTATTGGGATTTTGATAGGTTTTCATCTGGAAACCTAGATAAATACTATAGTGGACGTTGGGAATATATAACTGAAATGGTAAGCTTAATTAAAGGAGAAAATATACATACAGTTTTAGAAATTGGGCCTGGAAAACACTCTATTGTAAAAAACTGTGATGTTATTATAAAGCCAGAAGAAGATCAATGGGGAAGACCTATAAATAAAGTTAACAAACAAATCGTATTTGATGCCAATGATACACCTTGGCCATTTAAAGATAAGGAATATGATCTTTTTATTGCAGCTCACGTGTTTGAATATTTAAGCAATAAACAAACTAGAGCTTTTAGAGAAGTTATGAGGATATCAAAAATGGCTATGCTAACTTTTCCTTACCTTTGGAATTGTCCAAGAGAAAGTGTTTATTATCCTGAAAGCCATATGATAGATAAGGAACTTATTTCAGATTGGACTTTAAATATTAAACCTGAGAAAATAGTTACTGTGAGAAGGACTGCTATGGATATTTCAAGAGGTAGAAGGTTAATATATTTTTGGAGGTTTAATAATTAAATAATAAGTACACTTTAAAAGCTTAGAGAAATCGTGGCTTTTATTTTTTGTCTATAATTGAAAATTGAGGTATTATTTAATTTAATACCTCAATTTTTATTAATACCGATTAAGTCTTTAATAACCTCACCTGCAATTATCATTCCGGCTACGGGGGGGACAAAGGATATGCTACCAGGGATTTGCCTTCTAATTGTGCATTTTTTTGAACCATTGGTGCACACGCAACCTTCCTTGCAAGTTACAACTTCATCATAATTTGGCTTAATAGGAATTTCTTCAGAATATAAAACCCTTAAGCTGTCTACATTCCTTTTTCTAAGTTCATACCTCATAACTTTAGCTAAAGGGCAAATTTTGGTTTTATATATATCAGAAATTTTAAACTTTGTAGGATCTAATTTATTGCCAGTGCCAAGACAGCTTATAATATTTATATTATTTTCTTTGCAGTATAGAACAAGATCTAATTTTGAAGATACTGTGTCTATGGCATCAATTACATAGTCTAAATCTTTCCCTAATATTTCTAGCATATTGTCTTTTGTAATAAATGTATTAAATGTTTTAACATTGCATTTTGGGTTTATATCCTTAACCCTTTCAGCCATTACATCTACTTTATTTTTAGAAATGGTTTTATATGTAGCATGAAGCTGCCTATTTAAATTTGTTAAACATATTGTGTCGTCATCTACTAAAGTTAAATTTCCAACAGAGCTCCTAACAAGAGCTTCTACTGCAAAGCTACCAACACCACCTATGCCGATAACAGCAACTTTTTTATTTTTTAAGATTTCTAAATTATCCTTTCCAATTATAAGCTCTGTTCTAGAAAAACCGTGCTGTTTCATTAAAAAATATTCACCCACTATACTTTGATATCATTATATTATTTACTAAAAAAATTATAATATTAAATGTGAATTCAGTAAAGTTTTTTATAATATTTTCTGCTATAAGGGGAATAATAACCTTAAATTAGATTGAGGAGGTTTTATATGGCAAAGGATAGTCAGATAGATAAAAAAGAAGTTTTAAAAAAGAAAGCAAATGGAAATGAAAATAATTATGCAAGTGAAAAAGGTAAAAATGAGAACAGAACAGATAAAAAGCAATCTATAAAAAGGGAGGGATTCAGCAACAAATCTTAAAGATATAAATAGCCATATGGTTTTTCATATGGCTATTGTTGTTTTTTGAGGTTTAAAGAATATACTATACTATATAAAGCAGTATTTTAGTAGATGATGATTTTCAAAATATTTGTTATTCAATATTTTAAGTTTTCTTTATTTAAGCACAGATTTATAATTTGTCCTATCTTATAAAATAAAAAACTTACTTCTACTATTTTCTTAGTTTATAAGTGTCTTCCAATGTCATAACCCCTAGCCACTGCATTCATAGCATCAGCTACTTTTTCTGCATCACCAATAACCTTAACCACATAACCTGCAGCTTCTAATTCTTTAGCAAGTTTGTTATTTTGTTTAGAACCTACTGCGACAATCACTGTATCAGCAACAATTTTAGCATCTTCCTTACTTTTTAATCTTACCCTTACAAAATCGCTGGTAATTTCCTCTACGCTTGTATTTGTCAATATATTGACCTTCCATTTATCTAATAAACGCAACAAATGCCATCTAGGAGCAATAGGCTCTTCTAAAGCAATATCAGATAGTATCTCTACTAATGTTACATTCTTTAACTGAAGCGCAAAGTGATGAGCAGTTTCAGCACCTACTTGACCTCCACCAATGACTACGATATTTGAACCTACATTAACCTTACCATCTAAAACATCAACAGCCGTATGTACATGTGGCAGATCTATTCCCTTTATATTAGGGATAACAGGTTCAGCTCCCGTAGCCATTATTACAATATCAGCAGAGTTCTTTTTCATAAAATCAGTGGTAACTTCTATATTATATTGAATATTTATCCCAAGTTTATTAAGCCTTGTTTCTTGCCAATTGATAAAACTGCTAATCTCACCCTTAGCAGGTGGTATAGATGCTATTCTAAATTTACCACCAGCTTTATTTGACTTTTCATAGATCCTCACATCATGCCCAGCTTCGGCAGCTGTTATTGCTGCTTCTAAACCTGCAGGACCAGCACCAACAACTGCAATTTTTTTAGGTTGTGCTGTTTTCTCTGTTGTACACTCAGCTTCTCTTCCTAAGGTAGGATTTAATACACACTTAATTTCAAGATTTTTAAACAACCTATCCAAGCA
>JAVBPD010000043.1:0-18841 GCA_031549885.1 Clostridiaceae bacterium | reverse complement strand
TGGCGGATCTGGAAAAGATATTACAAGCCAAATAGTTGCTTCATCTTTAAAGATAGATTTAAGCAAAGCTGGCACTTATCCTGTTAATTTAAGCGTAACAGGACAAAATGGCAAAACTGTTACTAAAGCTATAATTATCACCATTGTTGGAAGTACAGGAAATACTAGCGATGCTGTTATAAATGCAAACAATATTACAATGGATATGAGCCCAGGAAGTACCTATAATGTGCTAAATGGCGTTTCAGCTTTTGACGATGGTGGTAGAGGAAAAGATATTACAAAGAATATAATAGCTACACCTAAAACCCTTGATCTTGGAAAGCCAGGTATGTTCCCAGTAGCATTTAGCGTTAAAGGGGCAAATGGAAATACAGTAACTAAAGCTATAACCATTACAGTGTTAGAAAAAAAAGGTGGGCTTGGTTCAACTCGTAATTAATGACCAATGAAAAATATCTAAAAATGATTCATAAAAGGGGCTTTAAGCCTCTTTTTTATAATAAAATACTATATTTTATTGTTAAATAATCGCTAATATTGTATAATACTAGCATTGATATGGCAATAGGAGTGATTTAATGAATAAAATTATCCATATTATTTTAAGATTAACAAATATCGGGGTATTTTTGATGTTTTTTGCTTCAATAATGATTAGTTGTGCAAATACAAATGATAATTTTCAGGCAGAAAATAATTTTATAAAGCAAGAAACAACAAGCTTAAATAGCACCAACACTACAATTATAGCTCAGCTTAACAATACTATGAAAGATCTAAATGCCATGAGGAATATCAATACTACTCAAAAAAATAGCACACAAACAATTAATACTACAAAAAATATTTTTGTAAATACAACAGAAAACATAACATTTGCAGAAAATACTACTCAAAAAGAAAGCACTATTTCAAAGCCAAATACCACTTCAAAGCCAAATACCACTAAAAAACAAGCTGCAATAAACACCACTTCAAAACCAAACACTACTAAAAAACAAGTTGCAGCAAATACCACTTCAAAACCAAACACTACTAAAAAACAAGTTGCAATAAACACTACTTCAAAGCCAAACACCACTTTAAAACCAAATACTACAACAACAAATACCACTTCAAAGCCAAACACCACTAAAAAACAAGTTGCAGTAAATACCACTTCAAAGCCAAACACTACTAAAAAACAAGTTGCAATAAACACCACTTCAAAGCCAAACACTACTACAATAAACACCACTTTAAAGCCAAATACTACAACAACAAATACTACAACAACAAATACCACTTCAAAAACAGCCAATACCACAGCAATTAACCAAGTTATGAACACAACATCTATTCAAGAACAAAATACACAACAAGAAATAACACAGCCTGCAAAAAATATCTTTGTCTATTGGGCCCCAAATGATGCAATGTATCATACTAATAGAAATTGTACATATATTAAAAATAAAACTGTATATGGTGGATCTTTAAAGCTTTGCCCATATGATACCAAATGTCCATTATGTCCTTAAAAAAAATTTTGGCTGTTATACCTCTATAAAATTAGTACTATAACAGCCAAATGCCTATTTACTCATATCCTCAAAAAACTTACCCATTTTTACATACTTTTTATAAAGCTTTTCATAAATTTCTACTTCATTTTCTCTTGGATAGTATATTTTTTCAAAGCTGCTTGCCATTTTATCTTGTGCATGGCTAACATCTTCATATACTCCTCCAGCAACTGCAGCAAAAATAGAAGCGCCAAGAGCCACGCATTGCTCTGATTCACACACCTTTATTGGCATATTCATAACATCTGCACAAATTTGCATATTAAGTGGTGATTTTTTAGCAACCCCTCCTATTGCAATTACATCTTCAATTTTAATTCCACATTCTTCAAATCTTTCAGCTATAGCTTTAGCACCAAAAGCAGTAGCCTCTATTAAACTTCTGTAAATTAACGCTCCATCTGTTGCAAGGGTAATTCCACTAATAACACCTTTTAAATTCTGGTTAGCATAAGGAGTGCGCCTTCCATTTATCCAATCTAAAGAAACCATTGAACCTTCACTTGGGCTAATTTTAGATGCTTCCTCTTCAAGCTCATAAAGTATTTTATTTTTAATATCCTCAATATAATCTTCAGAAAGTTTATCCTTTGGAATTAACTTTAATGGATAGCTAATCATCTTCTTAAACCAGTCATAAACATCTCCAAAAGCAGATTGCCCAGCTTCAAGCCCAACCATACCTGGCAATATAGATCCATCAACTTGTCCACATATTCCTTCAACTAATTTGCCACCCATAGTCTCATAGTCTTCAACCATAACATCACAAGTAGATGTTCCCATAACTTTAACTAAAGATCCTTTTTTTATATTCCCTCCTACAGCTCCCATATGGCAATCAAAAGCACCAATTCCAACTTTTATTTGGCTTAAAAGGCCTAATTCATCTGCCCATTCCTTTGTCATCTCTCCAGCTAAGCAATCTAAAGTATAAGTATCTTTATATAATCTATCAGCAATGCCATCTAAAAGTGGGTCAATGGTTTTAAAATATTCATTAGAAGGAAGTCCGTTAAATTCCTCATTCCACATAGCTTTATGACCTGCAGCACATCTGCTTCTCTTTATATCTTTAACATTTTTTACTCCAGTTAATAAAGCAGGTATAAAATCACAATGTTCAACCCAGCTATATGCAGCATCCCTTACCTTTTCGTCATTTCTTAAAACATGAAGTATTTTAGCAAAATACCATTCTGAAGAATAAACTCCTCCAATGTACTTTGTATAATCAATTCCTCCCCAGGTCTTTGATATATGATTTATTTCTTCTGCTTCTTTAATTGAAGTGTGGTCTTTCCATAAAATAAACATAGCATTTGGATTTTTTGAAAATTCTTCACATAAAGCGAGAGGTACTCCATCTTCATTTACAGCGCAAGGAGTTGATCCAGTGGTATCAACGCTTATAGCAACGATGTTCTCTAAAATATTTTTATCTATTCTATTTGCTATAGTTTTAACAGTAGCTTTAAGCCCTTCAATATAATCAAGTGGATGCTGCCTATATTGAAAAATCTCAGGATTGCAATATAATCCTTGTTGCCATCTTGGGTAATAAAAAACCTCGCTATCTACTATATTTCCATTCTCAGTGTTTACTAAAACAGCTCTGCAAGAATCAGTTCCATAGTCAATTCCAAAAACAAATTTTCCCATAATAATTCCCCTTTACTTATTTTAGTTTCCAAATTATATCATTGATTAAAAGCTCTTTCTTTAATTCATTGATTTTAGTATCTTTATTTATATAAATATATTCAATATCTAAAGCTTCCGCAAAATCTATCATATCTGAAGATGTGACTTCATAAGAGAAAACTGTGTGATGAGCGCCTCCTGCATAAATCCACGCTTCTGCTGACTCCTCTAAATTTGGCATTGGTTTCCACAAAACATTTGCAACTGGTAAATTTGGCATATCATGAGGTTTTTTTATAGCTTCCACATCTAATATAATGAGCCTAAATCTATTTCCCATATCTATTAAAGAAACGCATATAGCTTTCCCCTCTTTTCCATTAAATATAAGCCTTGCAGGAGCATCCTTTCCACCTATGGAAAGATCGTATACTTCTATTTTAGGCTTTTCCTCCGAAAGCGTAGGGCATATTTCAAGCATATGAGCTCCTAAAACTGAGCTATTTTCAGGTTGAAAATTATAAGTATAATCCTCCATTATTGATGTGCCTTTATTTTTAGCCATCATCTTAAGAACTCTAACCATTGCAGCGCCTTTCCAGTCTCCTTCAGGTCCAAATCCATAACCTTTTTCCATTATCCTCTGAGTTGCAAGGCCAGGCAATTGCTTTAATCCATGTAAGTCTTCAAATGTATCAGTAAATCCAGAGAAGCCCCCTTCTTCTAACATCTTCAAAAGAGCTATTTCCATTCTAGCTTGATATCTTATAGCTTCCATTTTCTTATGATCATTTAAAATATCCTCAGACATTATATATTTTTCTTTATATTCTTCAACAGTTTTATCTATATCCTCTTCTAAAACCTCATCTACTTTTTTAACAAAATCTCCTACTGCATAATAATTTACATTCCATCCAAATTTAATTTGAGCTTCAACCTTGTCCCCTTCTGTTACTGCAACTTCTCTCATATTGTCCCCAAGTCTCATTATCTTTAAATCTTTTCCCAAATAAATTACAGATGCAATATTAAGCCACTTTCCTATTTTATCAATAACTCTTTCATCTTTATAATAACCTGCTATAACTTTACGTTTAATACCCATTCTAGTGTAAATATATCCATGTTCACGATCTCCATGAGCTGATTGATTTGTGTTCATAAAATCCATATCAATTTTATCCCATGGTATTCCCTCATTAAATTGTGTATGAAGGTGAAGCACTGGCTTTTTAAATATTTTTAGTCCATTTATCCACATTTTAGAAGGAGAAAAAGTATGCATCCATGTTATAATCCCAGCGCAGCTCTCATCTACATTTGCTTTAGATAAAGTGTCAACTATCTCTTCTTGGCTTGTGACAACTTGCATAAAAACAATTTCAAAAGGCTTTATAGCTTCTTTTTTATTAAAAAAATCCACCATTTCTTTTGAATGCGATGCTACTTCATCTAAAGTCTTTTTACCATATAGATGCTGGCTTCCTGTTATAAACCAAAATTTTAAATTTTTCATCAAAACTCTCCCTTATATATAAAAATTTAGTAAACAAATTAAGAACCATCTTATATTCAAACTCAGTATATCACTACATGATAACTTTTTCAATAAGGCAAGTTTTGTTTAGTAAACAATATTGTCTTTAGTAAACTTTATTGACTTTTTTATAATGCTATGCTATCATAAATTTAGATTTGAGGTGATAAATATAGCTACTATTAGAGACATCGCAAAACTTGCAAACGTTTCAGCATCAACTGTTTCCAGGGTTTTAAATTTAGATCAAACTATAAATGTATCCATGGAAACAAGAAAACGTATTTTTGAAGCTGCAGAACAGCTCTCTTACCAAAAACCCGAGCGCGAATCAACAAATCTATCTCAATATGCATTAGTTCATTGGTTTGATGAAGTTGATGAGCTTAATGATCCTTTTTTTCTTTCAATAAGACTTGGCATTGAAAGAGAATGCAATCTAAATAACATTTCACTTGAAAAATATTTTAATAGTGGCTGTGGTCATACCTTTAAAAATGTACATATAAAATACCAAGGCATTATTGTTTTAGGCAAATTTTCTAAAGAATACTTAGAATACTTTGAAGAAAAAGCTAAAAACATTATTTTAATTCATGATTACTCAAAAAAATTTAAACATGAAAGTGTAATCGTTAATTTTGAGGAATTAACTAAAGATGTACTTGATACGATGATTGAACAAGGTCATAAAAAAATTGGGTTCATTTGTGGCCGTGAAAAAGTAGTAGGCTCCACTAAAACGCTTATAGATGAAAGAGAAATTGCTTTTACTGATTATTTAACAAAGAAAAATTTATACAATGAAAAATATGTAAGAATAGGTAGTTTCAATTATTCAGATGGATATTCTATGATGAAAAGCCTCATAGAAGATTTAAAAGAGGATCTTCCTACAAGTATATTTATCGCAAGCGATTCACTTGCAATTGGAGCAATGAGAGCTTTAAAGGATTACAATATAAAACTTCCTGACACTGTATCAATAATTTCCTGTAACGACATACCTGCTGCTAGATACACTACACCTAGCCTGTCAACTGTTAGAATTAGCACTGATTTTATGGGAACCATAGGCGCACAACTTTTAATCAATCATAGTCAGCAAAAAGAAAAAGTTCGCTATATAATTCCATATGAAATCATTTTAAGAGACACATTTAAAAAATAGAAATGGAGGGTTTTTATGCTAGATAGACTAAAAGAAAAAGTTTTTTTAGCAAATCTTGAACTGCCAAAACATGACCTAGTTATATTTACTTGGGGAAATGTAAGTGGAATAGATAGGGAAAAAGGGTTATTTGTAATAAAGCCTAGCGGAATTTCTTACGATTCCTTAACACCTTCTCAAATGGTAGTTATGGATTTAAATGGCAATAAAATTGAAGGAGATTTAAACCCTTCATCGGATATGAAAACCCATTTAGCTCTATATAAAGCCTTTGATTCCATTGGCGGAATTGTTCATACTCACTCAACCTATGCAACTGCTATGGCCCAATCAGGAAGAAAGCTTGAAGCATTAGGTACTACTCATGCAGATTATTTTTATGGTGATATACCTATTACAAGGGATATGACAGACGATGAAATAAATGGAGATTATGAACTTGAAACAGGAAAAGTTATAATTGAAGCTTTTAAGGATAAAGACCCAAGTTTTATACCTGGAGTTTTCGTTAAAGGTCATGGCCCTTTTTCTTTTGGAAAAGATGCTTTTGACGCAGTCCACAATGCTGTTGTACTTGAGCAAGTATCAAAAATGGCTATATTTTCATATATGTTAAATCCTTCTTTAAAAGGTATAAATAATTCTCTTTTAGATAAACATTTTTTAAGAAAGCATGGAAAAAATGCTTATTATGGACAAAAATGAAGGGAGTGTAACATGCCAGAAGTATTATTAGAAATGTCTAATATAACCAAAGAATTTTCAGGGGTAAAAGCGCTGTCAAATGTTAACCTTAAAGTTATAAAAAATGAAATTCACGCCATATGTGGTGAAAACGGTGCTGGCAAATCTACTCTTATGAATATCTTAAGCGGTGTATACCCTTTTGGAACTTATTCTGGAAATATTATATTTGAAGATAAAGAAGTAAAATTAAATTCTATAAAAGATAGCGAAGAGTTAGGTATTGCAATTATACATCAAGAGCTTGCCCTTTCACCTTATTTATCTATTGCAGAAAATATATTCTTAGGAAATGAACAAGCAGATAAATTTTCAATTATAAATTGGAATAAAACAAAAGTCATGGCAAAACAGCTTATGGACAAAGTTGGTCTTAAAGAAAATCCAGAAACAATAGTTTCAAATATAGGTGTAGGAAAGCAGCAGCTTGTTGAAATAGCAAAAGCGCTTGCCAAAAATGTAAAACTATTAATACTAGATGAACCAACTGCTGCACTTAATGAAGAAGAAAGCAACAAGCTACTGGATCTTATGATTGATTTGCAAAAACATGGCATTACTTTAATCATGATATCTCATAAGCTTAACGAAATTACCAAAGTTTCTAATTCCATAACCATTATAAGAGATGGAAAAACTATAGAAACTTTAGATAAAGAAAAGGATCCAATAAGTGAAGATAGAATCATAAAAGGTATGATAGGAAGAGAGCTTGAAGACCGCTTCCCAAAAAGAAATACAAAACCTGGAAAAATATGCTTTGAAGTTAAAAATTGGAAAGTATATGATCCAAATAATGAATCAAGACAAATAATTAAATCTGTTAATTTTAATTTAAAAAAAGGTGAGATTCTTGGTTTTGCAGGGCTTATGGGCTCAGGCAGAACAGAAATTGCAATGAGTATTTTTGGAAAGTCCTATGGTGCTAAAATTGAAGGTCAGATATTTAAGGATGGAAAGGAAGTAAAATTTAGCACAGTTTCTGATGCAATAAATAATGGTGTAGCTTATGTTTCAGAGGATAGGAAGACTTATGGACTTGTTTTAATAAACGATATTAGGACAAACATAACTCTGCCAAATCTTCCAAAGTTAAGCAATAATAGCATAATAGATTCTAACAAGGAAATACATGAAGCAGAGAATTATAGAAAAAAGCTTAGTATAAAATCATCAAGCATATCTCAGCTCGCTGGCAATTTAAGTGGAGGCAACCAGCAAAAGGTAGTCCTTAGTAAATGGATAATGGCTGATCCTGATATTTTAATTTTAGATGAACCAACTAGAGGAATCGATGTGGGAGCTAAGTATGAAATCTATCAAGTAATGAACGATCTTGTAAATCAAGGTAAATCCATAATTATGATTTCTTCAGAGATGCCAGAGATTTTAGGCATGAGCGATAGAGTTTATGTTGTAAATAATGGGAAAATTGTTGGTGAACTTGAAAAAAATGAAGTAAGTCAAGAAAAAATCATGAAATGCATCTTGAGTAATAATTAGGGGGATTTATTATGGAAAACTTAAAAAAAGGGTTCACAGGAAACATAAGGCAATATGGAATGGTTATAGCCCTTTTTGTACTGATGATTTTATTTGAAATTTTAACAAAGGGCACACTGCTTATGCCTATGAATGTTTCAAATTTAGTTTCTCAAAACGCTTACGTTCTTATTTTAGCAGTGGGCATGTTATTTTGTATAATTACAGGTAATGTAGACCTCTCTGTAGGATCAATTGTTGCACTTGTAGGTGCTGTATCTGGTATCGTCATAGTTAGAATGGGAATGCCATTTTGGCTTGGAATTATTATATGCATTATTATGGGAGGATTAGTTGGAGCTTTTCAAGGTTGGTATATAGCATATATGAGAATACCTGCATTCATAGTTACTTTAGCTGGTATGCTTATGTATAGAGGTCTTACAATGACTTTTTTACAGGGACAAACTATTTCTCAGTATCCTAAAGGCTTTCAATATATAGCTCAAGGATTTATAATGCAATCTACTAAAATACAATTTAATAATATATCTTTAAATATTATAGCTTTATTATCAGGAATTATAGGAACTATTATTTATATTTTATTTGAATTAAATTCTAGAAAGAATAAGCTTAAATATAACTTTGAAGTAGATTCCACAGGAATATTAATAGCTAAATTCATCGTAGTGGCTGCAGTTATTAATTTTTTTACAATTGAATTAGCTCTTTATCAAGGTATACCTGCAGTTTTGGTTTTAATATTAGTTTTAGTTATTTTTTATACATTTATTGCAAATAAAACTATTATAGGTCGCCACATTTATGCTATGGGTGGAAATGAAAAAGCAGCTAAACTTTCAGGTATAAAGACAAAAAAGGATTTATTTTTAGTTTATACAAATATGGGAATACTTGCTGGAATTGCTGGAATGGTGGTAGCTGCACGTTTAAATGCTGCAACACCAAAAGCTGGTTCTGGCTTTGAGCTTGATGCCATTGCAGCTTGCTATATAGGTGGAGCATCAGCTTCTGGTGGAATTGGAACTATAATTGGAGCTATAGTTGGAGGACTTGTTATGGGAGTTCTAAACAATGGTATGTCAATTTTAGGGGTACCTGTAGATATGCAACAAGTGGTAAAAGGAGCTGTACTACTCCTTGCAGTTACATTTGATGTATATTCTAAATCCAAATCATCAGTTAAATAGTTATTGTAGGAAACTATAATATAAAGCTCATCATATAAAATTTAGGAGGATTAAAATGAAAAAGTTTTTATCATTCATACTATTATCAGCAATGTCATTATCCATGGTAGCCTGTGGCGGTGGTGGCACAGGTAGTGAAACTACAACTTCTGCACCAGATACAACTCAAGCAGCGCAAAATACAACTGCTGCACCAGATTCAACTGCTGCACAAACTACTTCAGCAGACACAACTGCAGCACCAGAAGCTTCAGGAGCTGGTAAAAAAGTAGGGGTTGCAATGCCAACTAAATCTTCTCAAAGATGGATTCAAGATGGCGACAATATGAAAAAAGTACTTGAATCAAAAGGATACACTGTAGATCTTCAATATGCTGAAGACGACATTCCTACTCAAATATCTCAACTTGAAACTATGATAACTAAAGGATGTAATGTTTTAGTTATAGCTTCAATTGATGGAAAATCACTTACAGATGTTCTTCAAAAGGCAATAGATAACAACGTTAAGGTTATTTCTTATGATAGACTTATTGAAAACAGCGACAGCATAACTTATTATGCAACTTTTGATAACTTTAAAGTTGGAGTACTTCAAGCTCAAAGCCTTGAAACAGCTCTTGGCTTAAAAGATGGAAAAGGACCTTTTAATATTGAATTATTTGGTGGTTCAGCTGATGATACTAATGCATTTTATTTCTATGATGGAGCAATGAGCATATTACAACCTTATATAGACAGTGGAAAATTAGTTGTTAAAAGCGGTCAAATGGGTATGGACAAAGTTGCTACATTAAGATGGGATGGTGCTACAGCACAAGCTCGTATGGAAAACATATTAACAGCTTTCTATGCAGATGACAAAATAGATGCAATTTTATCTCCATACGATGGTATTTCAATTGGAGTTCTTGCTGCTGTTAAAGCTGTTGGTTATGGAACTTCAGATAAACCTCTTCCATATATTTCAGGACAAGATGCTGAAATCGCTTCAGTTAAATCAATTATAGCTGGAGAACAATATAGCACAATATTTAAAGATACAAGAGTTCTTGCTGAAAAATGTTCTGCTATGGTTGATGCAGTTCTTCAAGGAAAAGATGCTGAAGTAAATGACACTACTACTTATAATAATGGAGTTAAAGTAGTTCCTTCTTATCTATGTAATCCAGTAATTGTTGATAAAAATAATTACAAAGAAATATTAATAGACAGTGGATATTACACTGAGGATCAATTAAAATAAGAAAGCGCATAGGACATTCCTATGCGTTTTTGTTACATATATTTTAATAAACCAATTATTAAAATATGGGCTGGATAAAAAATATAAAATATCCATTTATTAAATAAATTGCCACTTCTTTTTCCATTATATAAATATAGAAGTGGCAATGAAAGAAAAATGCCTAATTGAAAAAATGATAAATACCAAGATGACATCATTAATATATTTGAGACTACCATAATTAAAGATATTAAAGAAAAAAAATAAATTTGTCTTTTAAAATTTCCAGGATAAAGCCCAAAAATCAGTATAAAAAACACACCAAATAACATCCAATCTGATAAAAAAGATAATATAAGCAAACACATAACAAGAAATTCTTTCATGTTTTCCTTTAATGAGCTTTTTATAATCCATAAAGCAAGAAGCCCAAACATGAGCGTAAATAAAACATTAAAGCTCATGAAAAGATCTGATAAGTTCTTAATGGTTAAGGTGAGTTTTCCTGATTGAAAATATGTAAATGGGATTTGAGAAATAAGAGCAAATATTAAAAGCCTAAAGACATATTTTTTAATATTTTTTGTATGATGAAATCCTTCAGCAATAAAAAAGCTCATAATGGGCATGGTTATCCGCCCTATGGTATGCATAAAAAATCCTAAAAAGCTATTTAATGGAACAAATGCCCATGCTATATGATCTATTAACATAGCCATAATAGCAATAAGCTTAATGGCATCAGCACTAATACCTCCCTTTTTAATAGCTATACTCCCCATAATAAAATTCCCCTTTAAATAAATTTAACAAGCTAAAGTATTGTAACAGCTGCATTTACATCATCATTATCTCAAAATCTTCTGCCCACTTGCAGTGTATATTTCATACCACTCACCATGGGATAATTTAATTTCTAAAGCTTTTAATGCATTTTTTAACCTATCAATGCTCTTTGATCCGCTAAGTGGAATTGCTTTAACAGGATGATATAAAAGCCATGCAAATACTATAGTTTCAGGCCCTACCTCATATTTTTTTGAAAGCTTATCAAGTACTAATCTCACCTTTTCACACTTAACATCATCATTTGTAAACAGCTTTCCCCCAGCAAGAGGTGACCAAACCATAGGATGTATTTTATGCAAAGTTAAATAATCTATCATTCCAGATTCAAAATGTTCAAAACAAATAGGATTAATCTCTATTTGATTTGTAACAATATCATACTTACAGCATTTTCTCAAAGCATCAAGCTTAAATGGATCAAAATTGGATACTCCGCAAGCTTTAATAAGCCCATCTTTAATTAAGTCTTCAAGCGCACGAGCTACTTCATAAGGATCAATGCAAGGATCCTCTCTGTGTATTAAATATAAATCAATATAGTCTAAATTTAGCTTTTTCAAACTATTTTTGCAAGCTTCTATAATGTGATCATATCTTGTATCATAATAACCCTTTCTCTCTTTAGTGCCTGCTACAATTCCTGTTTTTGTTACAATCTGTATTTTATCTCTATCAATAGAAGAATCCTTTAAAGCATATCCCATCTTCTCTTCACAGGATCCATAAATTTCAGCTGTATCAAAGGTTGTAACACCTAAATCTATACAATCATTCATAAATTTAACTAAATCATTTGTAGGTAAATTCCAAGCATCAAGCCTCCAAAATCCTTGCACTATATTTGAAAGGCTTATATCATTACTTAAATTAATCAATAAATTCACTCCCTTGTAGAACAATTTGCCTAAGTATATCAAATTTTTCTCTAAAACTCAATGACATAAATATAAAAAGCCTATTTGTGAACAAATTCTACAAATAGGCAAAAATTTTATGCTATTTTTTCTTCAATTTCATATAAATCTTTTTCATACAATGTTTCAACTTCTAAAAGCTTCTCTGATAATTTTATTAGGGTATCTTTGTTTTCAATTAATATTCTCTTTGCATCTTCATATAAATCCTCTAGTACTTTTTTACATTCATTAAATATATCAGGTGATGAAATTCCATAATTTTGCAGTGTTTCATAATTCATCAGTCCAAGTGAATTGCTCATGCCATATTCAGTTATCATCTGCATAAGCATATTGCTCACCTTTGAAATATCATTATGAGCTCCTGTTGTAATATTTTTCTCACCAAACATTATTTCCTCAGCTGACCTTCCTCCAAGCAAAACCATTATCCTTTTTCTCATATAGTCCTTTGTATAATACATCTTATCCTCAGGAATGCTCATGGTATAGCCCCCTGCCCCCTTAGAAGTTGGAATAATTGTTACTTTTGATACTTTATCATTTGGAAGAAGAATCATATTTAAAAGAGCATGTCCTATCTCATGGTAAGAAGTTATTTTCTTATCAAACTCATTAATGCCATTATGATTTAATTTTTCATACCCTGCCATTACAATAGAAAATGCCCTTTCTAAATGGCTATCATCAATATATTCTGCTGATTCTTTGCATGCAAGTATTGCTGCTTCATTCGTTAAGCTTTCAAGCTTTGCCCCTGAAAAGAAAGAGGTCATCTTTGCATATTTTTCAATATTGATTTCTCCAACTGGCTTATTCTTTAAATGCAAATTAAGTATTTCACGTCTAGCGTTTAAATCTGGCATAGTTATTTCAATGTGCCTATCAAATCTACCTGGCCTTAAAAGAGCATCATCTAGAATTTCAAGCCTATTTGTTGCTGCAATTACAACAATTCCGTCTTTTTCTGTAAACCCTGACATTTCGGTTAAAAGAGCATTTAAAGTTTGATCCCTTTCGTCATTAGATGATCCTGCTGCACTTCTTTTTTTACCAATAGCGTCAATTTCATCTATGAATATAACAGCCTTTCCATGTGATTTTGCTTTTTGAAATAATTTCCTAATTCTAGAAGCTCCAACTCCTACATAAACTTGCACAAAATCTGATGCAGACATTGCATAAAATGGGACACCAGACTCTCCAGCACAAGCTTTAGCCATTAAAGTCTTTCCATTTCCAGGATCCCCATATAACATAACCCCTTTAGGAAGCCTTGCCCCATATCTTGAAAACTTCTCAGGATTCTTTAGAAAATCCACAACTTCTTTTAAACTTTCTTTTGCTTCATGGTTACCTGCTACATTGTCAAATTTAATATTTATATTTTCATAATTATTTAATTCTAAATGATCCGGACCTTTTTTTGCGCTTAATTGTTTTACTTTTTTCATATTTCCTAAAATTAAATAAACTACACTGATTAAAATTAATAAACTTGGTATATCAATTATTGGGTTAAAAGATCTAGTTTCTCTTACTGATACCCCATTTAATAAAAGCTTCTCCTTAAAATCAATAGTGCCAGGATTATTTGTTTTATATGTGCTACCATCTGTCATTTTTACTTCTATATAAGATTTATTTATAAATGAAACTTCTTTTACATTTTTATTGTTTAAATTATATAAAAAATCATTATAGCTTAAAATCTTTATATCATTAACAACTGACATATTCGCCATTAGAATTACAATAAGTGAAGCACATATTATAAAATATGAAATGATATTTCTTATATCAATATTTTTTAATTTTCTCTTAATCATATATTCATCCCCCATATTATTAAATTGCCTTCACTATATATTTTCGCATAAAATATAAAAAACTTTAATTTTACTGTGATATCTTTATTTATCAATAGTTAAGCCATATTTAAATTAAAAAAAATCATGTAAAATAAAAAATATTTCACATGATCTTTAAAAGGTTAATGTCTATAATAGATTAAAAACATCCTGTATTTGGGTTAGCTACTATTGGACAGCTTGTTGATGTTGCGGTAGTTGAATAGTCTGATCCTGTAGTAGGTATAGAAGAAGAACCTAAATCAAATACATTTGATACTGAAGGTATTGATGTTGAAGTGGCTGTATTTGATAGTCCGTTTAAGCTTGATAATGCTGATGATAAACCACCACCACTGCCATTTAAGGAATTTAATAAATTTAAAACTCCACCAAATAAACTAAATAAATTTGATAATGATGCTCCATTTGTACCTGTACTTGAACTTCCACCCATTAGTGACATTAACTGCGAAAGGCATCCCCCTTCAATATCTTTCATATCATTTTCTTCTAATATAATAGAATCTTTAGGTAAAATCATTTTTTCCATAGCTCTTACTCCTTACTTTTCTTTTGTTAAATTTAAATAAAAAATAATATTAATTAAATTTTATAGGTTAAATATAATCCATTTCGAAAAATAAGTAAATTCATAACGTCTTGATATGTAATTTTTTATTCTAATGTGATAAAAAATGTATTTGAGGGATGGAGGCCATATAGTTATATTGGTTTTAATATAAAGTTAACCAACTAAGTTATTTTACATATATTAAAATTTATATTTTCAAACTAAAATCTTCCCTATCTAAAGTAAAATTAGTATTATAGTATTGGTCACCTTTTTCAAGTTCAGCTTTCCATTTTTGTTTAAATAAATTAGCTTCAGCTTTTAATCTTTCCATCTTAATCTCTGAATCATTATCAAACCCACGTGTTTTGGATTCAAAATGATATAGCTCAGCATAAGGAGTCCAAACTATTAGTTTTCCCATTTTTCTGACTTTTAAACATAAATCGATATCATTATATGCAACTTCAAAATCTTCATCAAGACCATTAACTTCATTAAAAATGTTATGTTTTATCATCATACAGGCTCCTGAAACTGCACTTAAGTTTTGAATAATAGAAGCTCTACCAAAGTATCCAAATGAATTTCGACTGCAATATTTATGTGAATGCCCTGCTAACCCAGCAATATTAAGAATTACACCTGCATGTTGAATTGTATTATCTTTATAATATAATTTAGCACCAACTATTCCAACATCATCTCTTTGACAGTGTTCAAGCATCATTTCTATCCATCTTTTTGTTATTACTTCTGTATCATTGTTTAAAAATAAAAGATAATCACCATCACATTGTGTTGAAGCAAAATTATTAATTTTAGAAAAATTAAATGTCCCTTCATAATTTAAAATTTTAATATCTTTTAACTCTCTTAGCCCTTCATAGTATTGAAATGTCTCTTCTAATTCACTATTATTTTCAACAATTATTATTTCATAATTAGAATATGTAGTAAAAGTTCTTATTGAAAATAAACATCTTTTAAGATCAGCAACATGATCTTTATTTGGAATAATAATAGAAACTTTAGGATTATTAATGATTTTATAGTTTATTTTATATGATCCTAAAAATGCTCCATGTTCAACGTCAGCAATTATTTTATTTCTTTCTAAATGAGAATTTAAAGCATTAATTGCAGATTCATAAGCATATATTTTAGATTGAGGATTAAGAGAAACAGAATTTTCATGAATACGCCAATGATATAACACTTTTGGTATGTGTATTATACAATTAGCATTTTCCGTAGCTCGTAAAATCAAATCATAATCTTGACTACCATTATATCCGTCTCTAAAACCTTCTATTTTCTTTATTAATTCAGTTTTAATAACTGATAAATGTGTTATATAGTTGTATGACATTAATGTATCTGGGGAAAAATCAGGCTTAAAATGAGGATCAAATCTTTTATCATTTACCTTTTCAAACTTATCTTCATCAGAGTATATAAAATCACACTGAGGATTTTCATTAATTGCTTTGATGACTTCATATAGTGCAAAAGGAGGTAATATATCATCATGATCCAAAAGAGCTACATATTCACCATTTGCCAATGATAAAGCTTCATTAGAATTACCTGCTATACCTTCATTGGTCTGAAGCACTTTATACACAATTTTTTTATGTTTATTTAATATTTTCTTAATATCTTTAATATTTTCACTACCACCATCAGCAATACACAATTCCCAATTTGAATATGTTTGATTTTCAACCGATTCAATCATATCAATTAAAAAGTTTATAGGAGTATTATATGTAGGTACAACTATACTTATTAAAGGATTTAATTTAAATTTAGCTTGCCTTTGTATTACTAATTCTTCTTTGGATGGTTCATTTCTACTAATCCATATTGAATATGCATCTTTTTCTTGAACACTAGGCGGAACATTTCCGGAATAAATTTTATATAAAGTTGATTTTATTCCATTTGCTTTGATATAAGTTAAACCTTTTTTAAAATAAATAGGATTTGTTATTTTAGTTAGTTTAAATAGCATTTTTGCCATCTTAATTCTCCTACTATTTGGAGGAATCAAAAAAACTCTTAACTTATAGTATTTCTGTAAAAATCTATAACCTCTAGAATTCATTATGCTAGTTAGTTGCATATTAATTTCACTTTGATGTTTTATTGCATCAAAATAATTTGTTTCATATTGTTCCAAGTCTTTCACCTTTTTCATAAGTCCAAGTGATTCTTTTAAATATTTATTCACATTTGTTTTTTCGCATAAAATAGCCTTATTTAAATCATTTATTTCATGATCCTTATCTTCAATTATTTTCTCAAAATTATTCCTTTTATCTTCATAAAATCTTTCAGAAAGCATATTTTTATTTTTAATTAATTCGTTACGTAATGATTTTTTTTCAATATAATTCATATAATAAATACGTTCATATTGAGAAATTAAAAAAGATAAATTCTCTTCATTTTTTCTAAACCTTATTGCCCATTCTGAAATAAATGAAGCATCAAAATCAACATCTCGTATAAATTTATTATTTGCAAAAACTTTTGCCCAGTAATATGTTGGATGTATATTAAAGTGAGAAGGATCATTATATCCTGTTGGTGTTGATGAAAATAAAAAATCATTAGTATAATTGCATAAATTTTCAATTGCTTTTATATGGTTATTCATATTTAGATGCTCTATAACCTCTATAGATATAATTAAATCATAATTTCTATTTAAAGGATTCAAAATAGAGCCTACGCTACAATATGGTTTTATATCTTTTCTTACTTTACTTATTGCATATTCTGAAATATCTATTCCATATGCTTCGACTCCTCTATCTCTTAAAGCTTCTACCAGATAACCCATGGCGCAACCAGCATCTAGAACTGTTTTTGGATCTATATACTTTACTATTCTATCTGCAATATCATTAAAAAAAGGCTGCCAAATATCTTTTTTATCATATGGATTTTCAATATCATAGGAATCATAGTAAAATTTATCATAATTAAAATCTATACTCAAGTTAGTCCCCTCCAAGTTAATTTCTTATGTATTTAAATTCATCTGTTGTGTTAACAAAAATAAAATCTTAAATTTTACAAAAAAACTTATTACTTTCAAAATTAAAATAATAATAATCGTTCTAGCTATATTTTCTTTTCCTTGTAATTTATTTATTAATATGATTAAGTTACATTCTAATATCTTTGCTCATATCTTATTTTTAATCTTAACAGTTACTTTGTTTTGACTAATTCTTCATTTAATTGTTCAGCTATTTTTGAAAATGTTATCTCTATTCCCCTTCTTATCTTAACTGTCATTTATCTAAACCATCTTGAATAAAATGATGGCAAAATCATTGTATAAATAATTTTTTGAATTTAAGTTACCAATCAATAGTGAAAGTTAATCAAATATATTTTCATTCAATCTCTTCATAAGGTGAAATAAATTCAAAAATTATAGCTTAAATATAAAAATAGCTTAAATTAAGACTTTTTATAATTTTAGGTATGAGCAAATACTTTAATATACATTGAATATTAAATCTATTATTCGCTTTAATGTGATTTGTTTACCTCTCCATGACAATCATCTATCATGATAACAAATGAATCTTTTAAACAGTTTGGCATAATAAAAAGTGTATCAACCTTAAGATGAGTATTGCAATATCATATGTATAGTTTGATCTAACCCAAACTCAAGTATTCTCCTTGAGCGAAAAGAAGATAATGTATTAAATAGAACAAATAAGAATTCATAATCAATATAATAGTATCATAATATATTTAAGACCATAAAATTTCGTTTAATAAATTCTCTTATTATCAGTAACTTCAATATAATTATTTTTACTATTATTCTGAATAAATTTATTAAAATGCAATATTACATTTGATAACTGACTATCTGATTGTTGTTTTTTCATAAAAACCATCATTCCTTTCGCTGTGCTCAAGGCACAAAAATAAATGAAAATTGAATATTTTCCAACAAATCAGTAAATAATTAGGACAAGTATACAGAAAACTTCAAAGCACGGCGGAGTAAGTGAGCTTTCACTTT
>JAVBPD010000160.1:0-8215 GCA_031549885.1 Clostridiaceae bacterium | reverse complement strand
GTGCCTAAAGAAATGCAGCTTAATATTTTAAGAAGATATGGAATAGAAGGAGTTAAAGTTTTCTTTAGATTAAAATTGTTAACAACTGAAGGAAATTTATCAATAGAAAAGCTTGATGAAAAGATAAAGCTTGTTGAAAATATAACACCTCATAAAACTAGAATAACTGTAGAACTTCACAGAGAACTTGTTAACCCATTTTTAGAATACTTAAATGGATTTGTAAAAGAAAAGGCAAGTAGATTTGCAGGACTTGTTTCACAAGGAAAGTTTAAATATGTGTTTAAGGTTAAATATGATGAAGAAATCATGGAGCTTTATGCTGATAAAAATATAATTGATAAGAACTTGTTAAAGAAATTAAACTCTAAAACCTGTGCAGAATTCTTTAAATAATATTTACTTGACTTAAAATAAACCAAAACTAAACAAGAGCATTCTTTCATAAAACCCTTTCAAAAAAGAAAAACAGGTCAGGGTTATTTGTCATATCTAAAAACATCTATTTAAAGAACAGTGTCTTTTCTTTTAAAATTTCCCCTTTGTCGATTATAAATTTAAAAGTAAATTCTGTCTTAAAATATTTTTTTAGAAATAGGAATATTTTAAACTATACTTTCTTGAAGGTGTAGTTAATTTCTAGAAAATATTCTAAGATTGGTATATAATTTAACAGAAAAATGTTTTATGAAGGAGTGATTTAATGAAGTGTAATCATTATCATAATGTGAAAGAGTTCTATAAAGATACATTTCCCATCTTTCTTAAAGATGAAGTACAAAATATTTTGCCACTTGGAAATGTTGTTTTAGGAAATAATGGCGGCGAACCTGATGGTTGGAGAAATACAAAAAATTGGTTTATGGCAACTATAACAGATAATCTAAATAATATTTTGCTATCAGCAATTATGACCCCACCTTTTAATATTACAATGTATGAAACAGATAATATTGCAAATGTAGATGCAGTAAACTTTTTGTGTGATTATCTAATAAGTAAAAATATTTCCATTCCTGGAATAACATCTGAAAACAATCTTGCCGAGCGTTTTGCTAAAATATATACTAAAAAGATAAATATGGATTATAAAATTCGCACAAATATGCGCATTTACAAGCTTGAAAAAGTGAATGAAAATATAGCATTAGTTGGAAAATTGCGAAGAGCTAAAGAGAAAGATTTATTTTTTTTGCCCTATTGGTATGATGCCTTTTATAATGACTGCTCTTTAATCAATCAAAATTTTGATGATGCTGTTTTAGCTGCAAAAAGAGCAATTAATAAAAATATGTTTTATATTTTAGAAGATGATGGGATGCCTGTTTCAATTGCTTCTTGCCAAAGAGAAATTGTAACTGGAAGATGTGTTAACATGGTTTATACTCCACCCTATTTTAGAAAAAAAGGATATGCTAGCTCTTGTGTTGCACAGGTTAGTCAAATTGTTCTTGATAGAAATTATAAATATGTATCACTTTTTACAGACCTTGACAATCCTATTTCAAATAGCATCTACCAAAAGATAGGATATAAGGTTGTTTGTGATTATAATGAATTAGAATTTATAAAATAAAAAATGGTTCTTTTCAATTAAGGTTGGAAAGAACCCTATTTTATCTTTTAACAAATTATTAATTTTGATTCTCTAAACCAAGTAAAGTATTAAATTGTTTTTTTATTTCAAGTTTTTCATCAAATGAACCTTTTTTAATAGACCATATAATAGCTATGCCAATAATTAAGTTAGCAATTACATCAAAGATATTTTCTGGTTTTGAGTTATTATTTATTTCGCCAGATTTTTGCGCTTCATCAATTAATGTAATGCAAATATCTTTTATTTTTCCATCAAAATTTGTAAATGTCTGTTTATCGCTATCTAAATTAGATTTAAAAATTTGACTTAAAATATCTGAACCATTATGTACTGTATAATCAATATACAACGAAAGAAAAAACCACAATTTTTCAACATTGCTTTTCAACATTAATGCATCTAAAAAATTATCAGGCATCTTTTGATAAATATTGTTATAGTATCCACTGATAAGCTCGTCTTTAGATTTAAAATGATAATAAAAACCTGCCTTAGTAATTTCACAGGCTTCAGCAATTTCATTTATGCTGACATTATCATATCCCTTTTCTTTAAATAGTCTTATAGCAGTACTTTGAATAAGGCTTTTAGTATTCATATTGTTTGTATCCATAAATTTCTCCAATTAAGTTTAATATGTAAATATTATATCACATAATTTTAAAATCCGTTGACTTAAATATAAAAATGTGCTATTTTTACTTTACTATGGTAAAGTAATATTTATATTCAAGTACACCAAAAAATTAAGGAGGATTTTATGGATACTAAGTACTCTAATCTTTTTAAACCATTTACAATTGGCAAACTTGAAATTAAAAACAGGATTGCTTTAGCTGCTCTTGGTGGTCATGCACTTGATGAAGAAGCGTATTTTGTTGAAAAAGCAAAAGGCGGAACTGGATTACTTGTTTCTGGGGCTAGCATGGTTCAAAATAAATATGATGTGCACATACCTACTGAATTTGACGATCCTATGGAATTTTTACAAAATCATGGAGCCATGCTTGAAAAAGTACATTCATATGGTACAAAGATGTTTAAACAATTAACAGCAGGCACAGGGCGCTGTACTCCTCCTGCTTATCAAACTGAGCAAGGCATTAGTGCTTCAGAGAATCCTAATGTTTGGAATCCTAATGTTAGAACAAGGGAAATGACTATTGAAGAAATACAATTTTATATAAAATCTTTTATTAAAGCAGCCGTTTTAAGCAAGCAAGCAGGATATGATGGTGTTGAAATTCACGCTGTTCATGAAGGATATTTACTTGATCAATTTACCATCGGATTTTTTAATAGAAGAGATGACCAATATGGAGGATCACTTGAAAATAGAGCAAGATTTGCAGTAGAAATATTACAAGGAATAAAACAAGCATGTGGAAAAGACTTTCCAGTTTCACTTAGATATAGCGTAAGAAGTTATATTAAAGGCTTTAATTCAGGTGCACTGCCAGGTGAAGAGTTTAAAGAAGCTGGTCGTGATTTAAAAGAAGGTTTGGAATTAGCTCAGTACTTTGAAAAAATGGGTTATGACATGCTTAATTGTGATAATGGAACCTATGACTCTTGGTATTGGCCTCATCCTCCAATGTACATGCCAGAAGGGCTTAATGTAGATGATATTGCTGAAGTTAAAAAGGTTGTTAAAATACCAGTACTTGCTGCAGGAAGGCTTGAAAATCCCGAAATTTCTGAAAAGGTCCTTTTAGAAGGGAAAGCTGATGCTATTTCAATTGGAAGGCAATTGCTTGCTGATCCTCATTATACAAATAAAATTAAAAATGGAGAGCTTGATGAAGTTAAACCATGTATTGCTTGCCATATTGGTTGTCTTGGCAGAATATTTGTAGGTAAAGATTTAAGCTGTGCAATTAATCCATCTTGTGGCAAGGAAAGAGATCACATTCTTCATGCCCCTTTAAAAATTAAAAATGTTCTTGTAATTGGAGGTGGCATGGCAGGCATGGAAGCTGCGCTTATTTCAGCAAAGAGAGGACATAAGGTTTGTTTGTATGAAAAAAGCAGCGAGCTTGGAGGGGTTTTTATTGCTGCAGCTTCATTTGATTTTAAAGAAGCTGATAAAAAACTTATTAATTGGTATAAACGTCAATTAATAAAATATAATATAGATATAAAACTAAATATAGAGGTGACTTCTGCTCATTTAGAACAATTAAAGCCTGACGTTGTATTTGTAGCAACAGGTGCAGTTGAAAATAAGCTTCCTATTGAAGGAAGTGAAAAGACAATCCCAGCTATTAAGTTTTTGCGTGGTTTAAAGGAAACAGGTTCAAAAGTTGCTATAATTGGTGGTGGTATAACTGGCTCAGAAATAGCCTATTCACTTGCAAAACAAGGAAAAGATGTTTCTGTAATTGAAATGCTTCCTGAAACTATACCTGATAGAATATTCTCAGCTGCAAACAGAAACTGCTTAAAGGATTTAATGAAATTTCATGGAGTTAAAGAATTTGTAAATAGCTCGGTAGTTAAAATTAGTGATGATGCTGTTACTATATCAACAAATGGAACAGAAATGCAGATTGCTTGCGATACAGTTATTACTGCCATTGGATATTCAAGCAATAAAGAATTATATAACAAAATATATCCTTATTCAAAAGAGGTTTATCTCATTGGTGATGCTCAAAAACCTGCCAACATTTTAAATGCTATTTGGTCTGCCAATGAAGTTGCTAGATCTATTTAATAAGTTTATTAAAAGGCAAGGGATTTCCTTGCCTTATTCCATAATATAAATACAAAGAGTAAACTAAAAGTAACTCAAACGTAAATTTAAAGTAAACTAGTTTAAGTTTAGAAAATCCATAGCTATTTGCGAAAGCAAAGAGCTTCCCTGAAAAAGCACAGTTTCATCTATCATAAATTTTGGTGTATGGTGGCCATATACAATTCCATTTTGCTCCACAACAGAGAGCAAAAAGAAATAAGCTCCTGGTATTTTATTTAAGTAATAAGACATATCTTCAGAGCACATAAGAGGCTCTCTTTGAATTATTATATTTTCTTCATTAATCATCTTCTTAGCTGACTTAATAACTAAATTTGCCATTTTAGTATCATTTTTAAGGGCAGGATACTCTTTTATAAACTCATAATCATATGTTGCACCATAAGCCATGCAGTTATATTGAACAATCTCCTCTATTCTTCTTTTAACCTTATTTGTTAATTCTCCATCAAATGTCCTAGTAGATCCTTGCAATTCAACTGTTTCTGGCATAATATTTGGAGCATTGCCACCATGCACCATACAAATAGAAATTACAAATGGCCATAATGCATCTATTTCACGAGCTTTTATCATATATATTCCATTAATAATTTGAGCAGCTATTGCAACAGGATCAACAGCTAAATGGGGCATTGAACTATGAGATCCTTTTCCTCTTATTGTTATTTTAAAGCTGCTTCTTGATGACATAACATTTCCAGTTGACACAACAATTTTTCCCGTATCTTCAGGTTTTAAATTTGAAAATAAACATCCAATGTGCTGACCAAATATTGCATCAACGCCTTCTAAAGCCCCATGCTCTATCATAGGCAAAGCTCCTCCAGGGTTTTCTTCGCCAGGTTGAAAAATTAACTTTATTCTTCCTTTAATTAAATTCTTTTTTTCATTTAATATTTCAGCAGCACCTAAAAGCATAGCAGCATGCGCATCATGGCCACAAGCATGCATGAGACCATTTTTAGCTTTAAAATCTATAGGCGCTTCTTCTTTAATAACAAGCGCATCCATATCTGCTCTCAATGCTACAGTTTTTCCGGGAGTACTTCCTTCAATTGTACCAACAACGGCAGATCCATTTAACATTGTGTAAAATGAAATGCCCATATCCCTTAAGCAGTTTTGCACATATAAAGAAGTTTTTGGCAAATCGTTACCTATTTCAGGAATTTCATGCAAATCCCTTCTCCATCTCATTATTTTTTCCGCAAGCTCTTTCATAAAATTCTCCTTTTTACTGTATAGTAAATTGTTTAAGCTTATTGTAAACTATTTATAAGCCTTACTAAAACACTTATATCTGTAGATTATTTTAACACTTTAAATATAAAATTTGGAGGTCTTATATGAGTAATTTGAAAATCAGACCATTAAACGATGATGATATAAAAATTATTAAAACTTGGTTATATAAACCACATGTAAAACCATGGTTTACGCATCCTTTAGATTGGATAGATGAAATTAATAAGCGATTTGATGAATTTAGCTTTATAAAGCATTTCATTACAATGCATGATGATAAACCCATAGGCTTTTGCCAATATTATAAGTGCAAACAAGACGATCCAGATTTTATTTACGAAGGGACTTATAGCATTGATTATTTAATTGGTGAAGAAGAATTTTTACAAAAAGGCTATGGAAAGGCTCAAATATGTTTACTTATCAATAAAGTTTTTTCAAATGAAGATGCTAAAACCATCATAGTAGATCCTGATAAAGAAAATTTAATATCTAAAAAAAGTTTGCTTTCTAATGGCTTTGTTTTTAAAGACAACAAATATCAATTATCAAAGAGAAACTTCTTATGCTTTAGTTGATTATGTTTTTAAAAACAAATTAACATCAAAAGTAATTATCCTTTAAAATTATAAGCTTACATTTAACGTTAAATTAAAAAATAATAGGTTTAGAGTATTCATATTTTAAATGAATATTGACCTAAAATAAAGTATGATCTAATATTAGATTATAGAACAATCTTCCTGTGACCAACAAATAGGTTTTAGAGATATATCAGCACCTTGTATTAGCAAGATGTGATATTTGAAACTTGTATGTATTTCATTTATATACAAAGAAGATAATGAAACAGAACTGTTCATAGAATTAAAAGAATATGTTATATATCAAAGGTAAAAGAAGCTTAAACGAGAGCAGATAAGTTTTAGCAAAAAATATGAAAACAAAAAGAAAAGAGGTGAAAGGCTGCTAACAAAAAGCTATCAAATATAGAAAAAATATCAAACCGTAGTAACTTGTTGCAGGACACATTAAAATAGGAAGACTCTAAAATATATATTTCTATATGTTTTAGTTAGCAGAATTAAATGACACTGTTTCATTATTTGTTTGAACAACAACATATTACATCTATTTTGTTTGTTATATTTCAAAATACTATAAATCATTACTTAATCTTACAAATACAATGCGACTTGTTCGATGTAAAGCTTCATTGGAAAAATCACTTAATATGTGCTCTTGGAATTACGTTTTTATATTTATTGCCTATTTATATAGTGGATTTCTTTTATTTCGCACCAGGATTATATTTCTCAGTTTGGCTTTATAGCATGTTATTGTTTATTAATCCAATTTTAGCCATTCCATATTACTTTTTGATTAAACGCACATTAAAAATATCTTCTACAAAAAGTAGCATTTTTGTAAGAAACCATTTGTTGATTCATTATATAGTAGTGTTGCTCTATATGTTTTCAAATAACATTCTATATGATTCAATACCAATTTTTGAAACTTTATCCAAAATATATTCTAACGAAATGATATCTATTGTGTTAATTATGATAATTTTAACCTTATGCCATTTTCTTTTAAAAATGTCCTTTAGAAAAGCGCAAAAGTATATTGCTATTCCGTCAAATTATCATGAAAAAAATTTAGGGCGCAGTTTACTTGTTACTCTTTTAATTTTGACTATATTCTATTCTATTATCGTATTTTTCAGGACAACATGGCTTTCTAACAATAGAGAATCATTTGAGAGTACAGTAGCATTTATATATTTTCTTTTAATAGCTTGTGTTCTCGCCTACTTAATTATTTCCATATTCCATTTGCGTTCAAAGATTTTTGAGTGGGAAGTTAACTCTACGGAGATTTATATAAGTTCACTATTAAACGCAAATCAGGAATTTAGGGGAATTAAACACGATTTTTACAATGTGCTGCAAACTTATGGCGGTTATCTTGAAATAGAGGATTATACAGGTTTAAAAAAATACCACAATTCGCTTTTCAAAACCACAAAGACTGCAGGGGATTTTTTAAGCCTTATAGAAATATTAAAACCACGAATTTCCGTATATAGCCTTATTAAAGCAAAAGCGGAAACTTGCGAAAAAAATAAAATATCTCTTTTCTTTAATCAGATGTGTGATATTTCAGATATTGTATTGACAGATATTGATCTATGCCGCATTTTGAGCATTATAATTGATAATGCCATTGAAGAAGCAAGCCTGTCTGTCAAAAAACAGATAAACATATCCTTTGAAAAGAAAGATAAGGATACAATTGTGTTCGTAATTTCCAATACCACAAAAAATGATGTATCTATAGATCAAATATTTAATAATGGATACACAACGAAAAAAGAACATTCAGGAATAGGGCTATCCCAAGTAATACATATACTTAGCACTTATGAATATTGCAGAGCCAGAGCAAACTATCACGACAACCAATTTACGATGTTTTTAATTCTTTCCACACATAAAGAATAATGGAGACATAAAAATGGATCCTAATTTAACTAAAGTCTTTAAGTTTAAAAGACGGCTAATCAATTAGACAAGCCGTCTTATAAAATCTACAGCATCTTTAAA
>JAVBPD010000140.1:0-8461 GCA_031549885.1 Clostridiaceae bacterium | reverse complement strand
AAAGGCAAGAACTTCTGAGGCTTTAGATAAGGCTATTGGAGAAGCCTTTGACTTAATATCTATTAGTGATATATGTGGTTGGTTTAAGCATTCTGGTTATGCTATACCAAAATCATCCATTTGATTTCCTTATAATAAGTCAAAGCGCTCTAACGAAAAATAGTCAGGCTTTTAAACCTAACTATTTAAATTTTGTTTTAAGTATATTATCTATTAAAAAAAAATAAAGAAAATGCTGCAAATCCCAAGCACACTGCCACGCTTAATCCTGATATCCTCATATTTTCTCCATCTTTTAAACTAAAAGATGCATATAATATCTCAAGTCCTAAAATTATAAGAGAAGCAGGGGCAATGAAATAAAAATATAATTCAAAATTTCTATCTAAAATTGTGTACATAAATATAAAAACCCCTGTAAATATGAGCAAAATACTTAAAGATATTAGGCCAACGGACCTTTTATGCATCATAAAGCGTCCCTCTTTTCAGTTGGATATATAGCTTTTTTAAAAAGCTTGATTCCTGCAAATATTAAAATTAAAGAAAGAAGTGCAGTTCTAAATGTTTTCATAAATAAATAAGTATCTAAATTTGCAAAAAACATCCTTAAAACAGAAGGAAGCAGCCCATTTATAATGGACAAAACTCCAAGAACAACTAAACCAATTCCAATATATTTTGTATTTGATTTTGAAAATATGTTATCAAAATCCATAAATTGAAATAATTCAAGATGTGAATCTTCAGCATAATCCATTGAACATTTGTTTAATGCATCAAACATAGAATAAAACCAAATAATAGGAAGTAAAAATCCAAGTTGAGTAATCTCTAATGTAAATGTTAAAGAAATAACTCCAAAGAATAAAATCATAAGTTCAACACCTTGTTTAAAAAGAGCAAGATATAAATGACCAACACCTGGGCACAGAGAGAATAAAAAAGTTAAAAATTTATTTTTTTTCATTGTAAATGGACCTCCATATATCATTAATATTTAAATTTATTTTATTTATAGAAGAATTTAAGGCTACTATTTCAGAGGAAAACTTATACGGAATTGTAAGCATATGATCAAACACTCCTGCAGAGTAAAAAAATATAGTTATGCTAGCTGCTATTACATATTTTATTAACCTTTTATTAAATTCAGTTTTATTCTTAGACCTTAATTTCATTAAAACTTGTGCTTCATAATTATCATGAGTATTTATAATATTTTTCTCCGCACAATTTGAATAAGTTTTTAAGCATTCTTCACACTCGCTTAAATGTTCAATCATTTCATCATTTTCCTTGCAAGAAACATTTCCATTTAAAAAATCAATCCACTTTTTTTCATTAAAACATTTCATAAAGATCACTCCCCCATTTCTCCTTAAGCATCTTTTTAGCTCTATAAAGCCTTGTCTCAACAGTTTTAATGCTTATATTTTCCTCCATAGATATTAAGGAATAGGATTTGGATTCAAAATAATACTTTTTTAAAATTATAGAATATTTTTTAGGAAGCGAATTATAATATAAATGTAATTTTTCTTCATCCATAATTTTTATCACCTTCTGTTCAACATCTTCTGTAGCAAGTTTTAAATTATCTTCATGGTCTTCTATTGAAATATCATTTGATGATTTTTTTCTTTTTCTTAAGTAATCTATAGATAAATTTACAGCAAGTTTTGAAATCCAAGTTTTAAAACCTTCATTTTTATAAGTTCCAATTGAAAAATATACTTTTATAAATACTTCTTGGGATATATCAAGAGCATCTTCATGATTTTTAATAATTCCAAAGCAAATAGTATATATGTAGTTTTTATAGTTTTTAATTAGGATTTCAAAAGCCTTTTCATTTCTTTCTTTAATTTTTTCAATTAAAACTAACTCATCAATAATATTCACCACCTAATATATCTATATAATAATAGACGTAAAATAAATCTAAAACCCTTCAAAAATTATTATAAAAAAAGCTTTCATCTACAATTTAGATAAAAGCTTTCTAATTTAAAAACCTCTTCCACCACCTCCATGGCTACTGCCGCTAGAAGAAGTGTGTATTGAAGTTCCTCCACCACCTGACCCACCTGTATCCTTTGGAATAGCTGTTCTAGTAGTATGAGTAGTTATAAAATTATCGATTTTTTTAAAAAGCAAAATTCCCTTTCCATTTGTATAAACAGAAGCGCTAGGAGATGGTGATAAGCTAAGCCTATGAAGAAAATACATAATTAATACTGCTAAAGTTGAAACAACTAAACCTATTAAGGCTGAAAATCCTGCTAATTGTCCTTTTGTATACCTTTCTTTAAAAGGTAAATTCTTAAGCCTTTCATTAGTTATATGTTCATCTGCAGCAGATAAAAAGCCACTTGCAGCATTAAAATAGTCTCCTATTTTTAAATCATTTTCCATCACATCAAGTAAATGTTCTATATCTCTATCGTTAAATAAATCAATAGCTTCTCCTGTAGTACTTATCCACACCTCTCTATATTCCATATTTATAAGGAGCAGCATTCCTGACTTCATGCTTCCAAACCCAAAACCATTGTGGTCAAAAAAATCATCAGCATAAGCCATAGAGCTTTTTCCTTCCACATCATAAGTGGTAACAATTGCAAAATCCATGTTCTGTCTATCTGCAATTTCATTTGCTTTTTTAGATAGAAGAGTTTCATCAGAGCTTGAGAATAAATCAGCATAATCATATACCTTTATACTAGTATTTACATTTGTATCCATTGCAAATGGGTTTACAAAGCCAATATTAAAAGAAATAAGAGTTAAAAATAAGAAAAATAAACAAATTTTTTTCAAATTAACATCACTCCAAAACTTATTAGAAATACAATTAAAAATATAGATAAAAACCAAATAATTATGCGAGGTATGCTTATTGGAAGCCTTCCTGTAATTTTTCCTGTTTGACCATTCATTGCAAAAATGTAATTCTTACCCTTATATTTTGCCATTAAAGTCCAGACAGGCAGCATTACATTTTTATTTATTAATTTTTTCGTTCTTATATTTTCGTCGAGAACTCTCATAGAAGAGTATCCATTTACAGTTGATTTAATCATAGAATCAGCAGCCTTATTTATGCGACCAGATACATTACTATATGCTTTTTGTGCATCTACATCGTAACTTTCTGCAAAATGCCCTGAAAGATACTCCATAGAAAAATTCACCAAACTATTATAATCAAAGGGCTCTAAGGATTCCATTAATCTATCATCCATTTTAGATGATCCATCTGCAGGCACATTGTCAAATGATATGCTGCCAGCTCTCTCTACATTATATGTATCTATTTTAGTATAGCGATATGAGCTATCGCTCCATGTTGTTATCCTATCAGCTTTAGCCATTAAATTAGCATCTACATCAATACTAAAAAGCCAAAATGGTACATACAATCCTGAAATTTCTCCTCGTTTTGCATAATCATTAAAATCTCTAGGAAGAAATGGCCTATTTCTACAAAGCCTTTTAATTGCATCCAACGCTTTTTCTTTTTTGAGCTTAAACGGAATTATAAAAGATGGTTTGTGTTCATCTTCAAGCCTTGAAGCTATAATAGTTGCATTATGGCAATAAACACAAAAAGTTGCTGCTGTGTTTTTATCTGTTACTATTTTTGCTCCACAACTTGGGCACATATAAGCCATAGCTTCTTCTTCATATCTATTATCTGGATTTATTTCCTCGTCTAAAACTTTATGTGATTTTTCAGCTTCAAATTCATTTAATTCGTCCTTTGTAAATTCAGATTTACAATAATCACAATACCAATTTTGTTTCTCAATATCAAATGTTAATGATGCAGAACACTTGGGACATTTATAGCTTATAACATCCATTGTGTACTTCCTTTCAAAATTTAATAAATAACTTTAATATATTTTATTATTAATATATCACATTTTTTAGTTAAAGGTCTAATAGAATCTTCTCTTATGTTAATATCAGGTTTTGAATGTCGAACAAAATATACTTTTGTAATCAAAGTAAAATCCCCTTATTTACAATATTTCAATAACTGAATTATACATACAATGAAATTTTTCATGATCTTTTTCCTTATGATGGTGCCCAAAGTACCACTCTTTAAAAGTTAATCTCTCCTTTAACCACTCTAAAAATCCCATAAATTCATCATCAGATTCCCTAATAGTTTGAAACATTTCACTTACAATGGTTCTAGGCCCATCATGAGTAAATATATAATCTACTTTAAAATTATTTTTTTCTAAATTTTTTTTAGCATTTTTATACTCTTCTTCATTTGGTAATTCTTGTTTCCACCAAAAATCCTCACTAAGCCCATATCCTCTGTCTGTGGACATAGCACCACCAAAAGCAAATATTTTAATTCCATCTAAATTAAATATCTCTCCTCTGCAAAGCCTAAAAATATTATTGCTAATTTTCTGTATTTTTCCACCCTTCCACTCCTCCTTTGGATATTTATCTAAAAGATCAAAATTCTCATGATTTCCATCTACCCAAAGTATAGTACAAGGAAAGTCCTTGTATACTTTGTTAATAAAGTAATCATCAGAATCCCTACCATCCCAAAGTACTCCAAAATCTCCACATATTATTAAATAATCACAGTAGGTAAGATTATTTTTTAAATGCTCCCTAAACAGCTTTAGTTTATAATAATCGTAATCTCTGTGTACATCTCCTGTTACAAATAATCTCATTTTTTTCTCCTTGTTGCTATAGTTAGTTTAGTCTGTTTTTAATCCATAATAATAAATCATTATAGACCTCATCCTTTATTGTTTCATTTAAAATCTCATGCCTAGCATTTTCATAAATCTTTAAACTTAAATCCTTAAAATTATATTTTTGTAGACTTTCATATACTTTTTTTACACCATCTCCATACTCTCCAACAGGATCCATTTCTCCTGCTATTAACAAAATAGGCAAATCCTTATTGGGAATATCATCTGCAAAGGAGCTTGAAGATATGTATTTTAAAAGTTGAAACATATCTATATATCCGCCTACACTAAAAGTAAACATAAATTTTTCATCCTGCATAACCTCATCCACGACTTTTTCATCACTTGTTAGCCAATCAAATTCAGTTCTTATCTTTTTATATTTGCTATTATAATTAAGGAAAGACAGTCTTTTAATTAAATTGCTTCTATACCTATCTCCTCTAAAAAACCTTATAAATTTTGATAAATAAATTCCAAAATCTAAAAGACTGCTTCCATTGCTTGTGCCACAAATAATAGCACCATCAATAAATCTTGAATATTTTGTAAGATATGCCCTTAAGACAAATGAACCCATGCTATGGCCAAATAAAAAATATTTTAAAAATGGATAATCCCCTTTCATAATAGAGGTAAGTTTAAATAAATCCTCATATAAATCTTTCCATCCATCCTGTTTTGAAAAATATCCAAAATCATCTTTAGAGAAAATAGAATTTCCATGACCTAAATGATCATTGCCACAAACAATAAATGAATTTTTAGTTAAAAACTCTATAAAGCTTGTATATCTTTCAATGTATTCACACATTCCATGAGATATTTGCACAATGCCAATTGGGTCACTATTAGGAAAATAAATATAATAAGTTATTTTATTAATTAAATTAGAACTTTGAAAGGTCTTAATAACTTTCTTACATTCCATAGGTAAAACCTCATTTAATTATTGCAAATCTTGTTATAAGCCATCTCCATCACTTCACACACTTTTCTAGAACAATTAAGGCTTACAATGCTACTATCTGTTAAAGAGTTTTTAACCAAATCCACAAACTCTTTTATCTCATATTCAAATCCATTAATATCATAAGGGCAATTGAAATTCTTTGTAGTGCCATCATCATATGTTATGGTAAAGCTTTGAGAGTCATTGTACATATTAGAAAATATATATCCTTTATCACCACAAACTCTTAAAGTACATGGCCCCTTAGTATCTCCACATGTTGAAGTATTTACAATAACTCCATTGTCAAATAAAAATGAAATAAAAGAACCAGCATCAACTAAAGTTTCTCCCATTTTTCCACAACATACCACATCTTTATAGTTTTCACCAAACAAATTAAAAGCAGTATGCAAATTATAAACTCCTATATCAAATATAAGCCCTCCACCTAAATTCTTATTATAAATCCTACTTTCAGGATCTTTTACAAATTTTGTACAAAAATCAATAAAAGCTATGGATATTTTGCCTATTTCTCCTTCATTTATAAATTTTTTAATTAAAGTCATAGAAGGTATAAAATTAGTCCACATAGCTTCCATTAAAAGAACATTATTTTCTATGGCAAGTTTCATTATATTATCAAATTCACTTAATTTCATAACCATTGGCTTTTCGCATAACACTGGAACTTTTTTTTCTAAACACAGCATAATATTTTCATAATGAACAGAATTCACAGTAGCAATGTATACTCCATCTATGCCGCTTTCTACAAGCATTTTTTCATAATTGTCATAAGCCTTTGGTATGTCATATTCCTTTGCAAAAATATCTGCTCTTTCTAGAGAATTAGAAGCTACTGCGTGAACCTCCATACCTTCAAGTCCTTTAACTGCTTTTGCAAATTTATTTGCAATGTGCCCAGGTCCTATAATTCCCCATTTAAAATTTTCCATAGCAAATCTCCTTTAAATCTTTTTTAAATGCCTAAAAAGCTCATTAGATTTTTAGTATCTAAGAGCTTTTTTACAATCTGGGTAACAGGATTTGAACCTGCGACCTCATGAACCCCATTCATGCGCGCTACCATCTGCGCTATACCCAGTAATATTTTTATTATATCATAATTTGAATATATTGCATTAAATTTAAAATTTTATTTTTTAATTTTTGCAAATAAGTCTGGCCTTAATTTTTCTGTAATACTCAAAGACTCTTTTTCTCTCCATTTTTTTATGTTCAAATGATGACCTGAAAGAAGCACTTCAGGTACAATAAGTCCTCTAAATTCTCTAGGTTTTGTATATTGCGGATATTCCAAAGTATTCTTTGAAAATGATTCTTCTTCTAAACTATCACAACTTGATAAAACTTTAGGTATTAACCTTGAAATAGAGTCAACGATTGGTATTGCTGCCATTTCTCCTCCAGTTAAAATAAAATCACCTAAAGATATTTCTTCATCAATAAAGTTATATATTCTTTCGTCTACTCCTTCATAATGCCCGCATAAAAATATCAATTCATTTTCTTTGCTATAATTTTGTGCTTCTTCTTGGTTAAAGGTCTTTCCCCTTGGTCCTAAAAATATAACCTTTCCCTTGTTAAAATTTCTCACATGCTCAATAGCAAGCACAATTGGCTCTACCATCATAACCATGCCTGCACCACCACCATAAGGATAATCATCTACCTTTTTGTGTTTATCAAGTGAAAAATCTCTTATATTGTGAATTTGTATATCTATAATTCCATTTTTCCTAGCCTTATTTATTATGCTTTCATTAAACACAGAGAACATTCCAGGAAAAATCGTTAAAATGTCAATTCTCATAGCCAAGTACTTAATGGTTTTATCATAATCTTTTGTTCTACCACATCAATATTAGTAACAATATGTTCTACAACTGGTATAAGCAAATCTTTATCTTCATGGTTTACACAATATAAATAGTTAGCACGAGTTTCAATATAATCAAAAACTTCCCCAATATAAGATCCTTCTTCATCGTAAACTTTACAGCCTATAATATCTGCAATGTAAAATCTGCCTTCAGGAAGCTTTACACCATCTTCCCTTGATACTTCTAAAGTTTTATCCTTAAGCAAAATAGCATCTTCAATAGAATTTATATTATCTAATTTTAATATAACTTTATCCTTTTGATATTTAACTCCTTGAATTGTAAATTTTTTTCCATCAATTTTCACATATTCAAGCTCAGAAAACCTATTTATATCATCTGTATATGGGTGTACTTTTATCTCCCCTTTTATTCCATGTGTTGTTGTAACATGTCCTATAACAAGTGTATCCTTCATATTTTCTCCTTAAAAAATTTATTTATTATCCCTTAAATTATTATGTTATCAAAAATACTATCTTTTATCAATTAAAAATAAAAATTTTATTCTTTTCTATTATTTGACAAAATAACCCTATCATGTTATAATTTTATAAATTAAGTTTTATTTAATTTAATTTTTAAAGTTATTCTTTTTGTCTCCTTTTAATACATATAATATATTTTTGGGGCTGTCGCACTAAAAAATAAGAGTAGCCCTAAATAAAAATAAAAAAAGTTAAAGAGTCGGGTTTAAAAATCCGACTCTTTTATGTAAAATATAAATATCATGAAAAAATTAAATATTTTACAAAAAGATTATACTATTAATGGAACCTTTAATCAATTAAAAAATTCAAATAATTTAAATATAGAATGCATGATACCAGCAAATGATTCAGTGCGTTTGTTAA
>JAVBPD010000086.1:0-31222 GCA_031549885.1 Clostridiaceae bacterium | reverse complement strand
TTATGGGAAGTGATATTGTGAAATTACAAAACAAGTTAGTAATTGCAATTTTATTATTGGCAAATTTATTAAATCCTATAGTGATACACGCAACAAGCACAGATTCAGGAGAATCTAGCGCAACTATAACTTTTACAACTTTTATACAAAATGTATATATTATGGACCCTACAGATCCAACAAAAATAAATCCAGACTTTCCAGATCCAATTACTCCGCCATCGTTATTGTCATTAAACCATGTTTCATCATTTACATTTGGTGGTCAATATGTATCTGCCTCAAATCAAACCTATTATTCAACAAATACAGCTCCATTTATACAGGTTACAGATATAAGAGGTAGTCAATCTGGATGGAGCGTTATAGCTAGCATGAGTGCATTTAATGATGGAACAAATCCATCATTAAATGGAGCTACATTATCACTAAATAATGGAACATCTCAATCCACCATGGATGGAAATTTAAATGGTCCCACAAGTCCAGCAGTGTTATTAGTTTCTGGTGGCGATTCTGCACTTGTAAGCAATGCAGCCCTTGGCAGTGGTATGGGAACTTGGTTAACAAGTTGGTTAGATGATACAGCTGCAGGTGGAACAAATGCGAAAGTTAGTTTATATGTTCCTGCTGCTAGTATGAAAACCGGTACCCACAACGCAACAATTACTTGGACTTTAAGCAACGCCCCTCAGTAAATGCAAATAATGTATTAAAATTAAAATCATGCATAATTTAGACAAAACCTAATTTTGCATGATTTTCCTTTAAATTATAAATTGAAATAACTTAAGGAGAAAATTATGAAAAAAGCTTATTTACTTTTTTATTTACTAATATTTATACATATAGCTTTAATAAATCTACATATTATTAACGCATCTGAAAATAATATAGATTTTGGATTATCTGCAGTAATCCCTGAAAATCAAATCGATAAAACAAAATCATATTTTGATTTAATGATGAAACCTAGCGATGTTCAAGAACTAGTGATTAAAATATTTAATTCAAGCAAACAAAAAGAAACTTTTGAAATAACTCTTGCCTATGCAACTACCAATAGCAATGGTTTAATTGACTATACCATTGACGATATATCTAAAAAAGATGAGAGCTTAAATATACCATTTACTAAAATAGCATCCAACTATCCAAGGGAAATACAAATAGACGCAAATTCAGTCTACGATTTAAAAATTACCATTACAATGCCAAAGGAAGAATTTGATGGAGTGATTTTAGGCGGTATAAATGTTAAGAAAAAGCTAAAAAGTGATCATAATACTGATAAAAATGTAACGATTAAAAATCAATATGGATATGTAATTGGTATACTTTTACGTGAAAACAATAAAAACATACCTCCTAATTTGCATTTAAAAAGCGTTAAACCTGATTTAGTAAATTATAAAAGAGCTATAGTTTCAAACATACAAAATAGCGAAGCTACTCTTATAAAGGATCTAAAACTTGTTGGGAAAATTTTTTCTAATAATTCAGACTCTCCAATTAAGGAATTTTCTAAAGAAGGCCTATCCACTGCTCCAAACTCAAATTTTAACTTTATAATGGATTGGGGAAATGAAAATTTAAAACCAGGTAAATATACATTAAAGTTAACTGCAGATGCTGGTGATAAGCATTGGGAATGGAATGAAGAATTCGCCATAGAAAAAGAAAAAAGTGAAGAGATCAATAATAATGCTATGACAGTGCCTGAAAAAATAAATACTTCTATTAATTCTGCATTAGTAGGTCTAGTTTTAGTTTTGTCATCAATAATTGCATTTTTAATAATTTTACTTATAAAATCCAAAAAAAATAAAAATTAAAATATGCTCCTAAATCAAAAGGAGCATATTTTTTACATCTCATGAACTATTTCATCACCATTTAAAATTCTAAGCGCTCCCTCTGCTAAAGCTTCAAGCTCAAATTCACCTGGTATAAGTTCAATTTTAGCTATAAAATTTACATATTCTTTTACCCCTTCAACAATAAAAGATGAATTGGCAATACCACCAGTTAAAATTATAGCATCGCATTTCCCTTTTAAAACTGGTGAAATTTGACCTATGCCTTTTGCAATTTGCAAAACTTGAGCATCAAGGACTAACTTTGCCATCTTATCCCCATCTGCAATTCTCTTTTCAACTTCTTGTATGTCAGCTGTTCCTAAAAGAGCATAAATGCCTCCTTCTCCTCTCACCTTTTTAAGCATCTCTTTTTTTGTATATTTCCCACTAAAGCAAAGTTCAATTACTTGAAGTAGTGGAACATTCCCAGATCGCATTGGGGCAAACGGTCCATTATCATCAGATATTGAATCTATCATTTTACCATTTTCATAAGCGCTAATAGTGATCCCTCCACCAAGGTGTGCTACAATAAGCCTCATATCATTAAAAGATTTATTTAAAGAATTTGCATAACGCATAGCAACAGATCTACTATTTAAAACATGACTAAAGCTTGAGCGAATAATCTCAGGTATACCTGTTATTTTAGCAACCTCAGGAAGTTCACCTGCTGAAACTGCATCATAAATATATGCTGGAATTCCGGAAGCTTCTTTTGCAATATCAGCCGCCAAAATACCTCCTAAATTTGAAGCATGAGGAGGCAGGGCATCGCTTTCTAAGAGATTTCTTAATTTATCATTAACAATATATCCGCCAGTTTCAATTGGAGGAAGGATTCCTCCTCTGCCTACCACAGCATTTAAATTTGAAATAGAAAAATTATGTTTCTCTAAAGCATTAATCACCATTTCTTTTCTCATATCTTTTTGATCAATTATACTATCGTACTTACTCAAATCTTTATGCTCAATGCTTTCCTTAAAAATAAGTTTATTATCTGAAAAAAGGCCAATCTTTGTGCTAGTTGAACCTGGATTAATTGCTAAAATTAAATATGGCATTTTTCTCACCTTTCTAAATCAATAATATTTTTGCCTCTTTCAAAAGCTTTTATATTTAATTCTACAAAGCTAGGTTTAACATTATTTTTTATAATATTGCCCCAATCAATGCTTTCTAGTTCCATAATTCTTATTGTAGCACCTAATAATATCATATTTAAAGCACGAGAATTTCCTAAAGAAGTTGCTTCGTTAAAAGCATCAATTGAAAAAACCTTTATATGACTTTTAAGCTCTTGCACAATGTCTTTAGAATAAGAAGCCTTACCTGATATAACAGGCATAGGTTTTATTTCATAATCATTTACAACACAGATAGAATTAGGTTTTGCGTATTCAAGCCACCTTAAAGCTTCCATTTTTTCAAAGGCTACTAAAATATCAGAAGATCCCTTTTCTATAACAGGAGATTGAACCTTATCTGAAAATCTCACTTGAGATGAAACAGATCCTCCCCTTTGGCTCATCCCATGTATCTCACTCATTTTTACATCATAACCTGCTTCCATAAGCCCTTCAGTGAGGATTTTGCTTGCAAGTATAGTTCCTTGACCGCCAACTCCAACTAATAAAATATTTTTAGTCATTTAAATCTCCTCACTTTCTTGCTTCATTTATAGCATTTTTCGGACATATTTGAGCGCAAACGCTGCAACCAACGCATTGAGTATAATCTATAGTGCTTTTATTTATATTTAAATCTATAGATATAGCAGGACAACCACTTCTTATACAAGCTTTACAAGCAATGCATTTTTCAGGGTCAACTTCATATTTTTTATTAAAAATTTTTTCTCCAAATTCTTCTTTTTCTTCAATGCTAAGCTTCTTTAGAGCGCAAGGCCAGCGAGTAATTATAACTGAAGGCTCATCCTTTTTATATGCTTCATTTAAAGTTTCTCGCACCTCTTTTAAATCGTTTGGATTGATGACATATACATTTTTTGCTCCTAAAGACCTTACCACCTTTTCAATATCCATTTCTAAAGCCCTTTTCCCTGATGCATTTTTTCCAGTGCTTGGATTTTCTTGATGTCCTGTCATGGCAGTAATTCTATTGTCTAGTATAATACAAATGGTCTTGCTATCATTGTATAAAACCTCAATTAAAGAATTTATTCCTGTATGAAAAAACGTAGAATCGCCCATAACGGAAACAACTCTAGTATCCCTTTTAGAAATATCCATAGCTTTTTGCACTCCATGACCTGCGCTAAAAGCTGCCCCCATGCAAATAGTAATATCCATAGCATTATATGGGTCAGAAAAAGCTAAGGTATAGCATCCAATGTCTCCAGATATAATTGTATTTTTCTTTTTAGCAAGCTCATAAAATAAACCTCTGTGAGGGCAACCTGCGCATAAAACTGGAGGGCGTGGAACCACAAGTTCTCTATTATACGAAATTACATCAAATTCTTTTCCAAAAACTGACTTCCTTATAACATCTGGGGTCATTTCACCAAATGCAGGAAATGTATCCTTCCCATGGCATTTATATCCACAAGCTTTTACCCATTCTTCAATATATGGATCATTTTCTTCAATAATATAAACCTTATCGACTAATTTATAAAACTCATGTAACAATTCTGTTGGCAGTGGATTTGTAAATCCTAATTTTAAATAATTAGCTTCTTCACCAAATACTTCCCTAGCATAATGATAACACATTCCTGAAGTTATAATTCCAATATTTCCATTTCCTTTTTCAATAAAATTAAAAGGGCTTTTTTCTGTATATTCCTTTAACCTGTTCATGCGATGCTCAACCCTAACTCTAAGACCTTTTGCCATAGCTGGAACAATTATATATTTTGTCACATCTTTTTTATATTCCTTAGGTTTTACCTCTTTCCTATCAAAGCATTCAACTATGCTCTTTGAATGGCATACTCTAGTTGTAGCTCTTACAAGAACAGGAGTATTATATTCTTCACTTAAATCATAAGCTGCAATAAGCATATCTTTGCATTCATTGCTATTTGCTGGTTCAAGCATGGGAAGCTTTGCTGAAAGTGCATAATATCTATTATCCTGTTCATTTTGAGATGAATGCTGTCCTGGCTCATCTGCACTAATTAAAACCATCCCTCCATTGACACCAGTATATGAAAATGTGAAAAGTGGATCTGCTGCTACATTAACTCCTACATGTTTCATAGAAGCAAGGCTTCTAACACCGCCAATAGACGCCCCGCAGCAAGCTTCAAGCGCCACCTTTTCATTAGGCGCCCATTCTGAAACAATTTCTTTATATAAAGTTATATTTTCTAAAATCTCTGTACTTGGAGTACCAGGGTAAGCTGATGCAAAAGATACTCCTGCTTCATATGCTGCACGAGCAAATGCTTCATTACCTGTCAATAACCTTTTCATTAAATAAACTCCTTTCAAAAATCATTTAACTGCCAAAGACAACATTATAGAAAGCCTCTTTTCATCAGTACTTGCTCCTCTAGAAACTAAAACGATTGGCACCTTAGCTCCTATGATACACCCTGCCATGCGAGCTTTTGCTAGGTATATAAGCCCTTTTGTTAAAATATTTCCTGTTGCCATGTTATCACAAATAAGCAAATCAACGTTTCCGCAAATCTCGCTTGTGGCACCTTTTATATCAGAAGACTCTTTACTTATTGCAATATCAAATGATAGAGGTCCTTCTAGAACACAAGGTCCAAATTCACCTTTTTCACTTAAATCTTGAAGTTTACTTGCATGAACAGTTTCTGGCATCTTTTCACTAATAGTCTCAACTGCACAAAGAGCAGCAACATTGGGCTTTTCATATCCTAATTTATGAAGAAAGCTTACTGCATTTCGAGTTATCTCTTCTTTTTGTAAAAGGTCTGGGTGAGGGCACATGCCACCATCTGTTATAAACAAAAGCTTATGATAATTAGGAGATTCTACCACAGCCATATGAGACATAACAGCATTTTCCCCAATTCCCGTTTCTTTATTTACAACTGCTTTTAAAAGTGTTGCAGTTTGCATTAGGCCTTTCATTAAAACGTCTCCCATGCCACTTTTAATATATTCAACAGCTTTAAATGCAGATTCATCATCATTTTCAGTATTAAATACTCTATCTTTTATCAATTCTTTTCCTAAACTTTTGCATATTTCATAAATTTTCTTTTCATCACCTATTAATATATAATCTAGTGGTATGGTCTCCATAGCATCAAAAAGAGCTTCTAAAGTATGTTTATCATGAGCAGCTGCAATAATAATGGTTTTATTTTCTCTCTTTATTAATTTACTTTGCAGATCAGAAAAATTTTTAAATTCCATTAAAAATCACCTTCCTAACTATAAATAAGATTTTGACAGCTTACATATGCACACTCTGTAGGTGTAATGCCAATCTCCTTTGCTTTATTTAAATTTTCCCATGTCTTTCTTGGGAGAGTATTTTCAACTTGTTTTTCTAAAATATCATAAGTAATATCTTTGCCATGGATATATTCAAGAGCTGCAGCTAAAACCCCAGCACAATTATGCCACCATTCAGTTTGAAATAGTATTCCTCTCTCTTCTAAAATTTTTGCAAGCCTTATTTCTTCTTCTTGATTGGTTGCTTTTAATTGGTTATTAGCTGGACCAAAAACATATTTAAAATTAAGTTTAGAAATAATATCTTCATCTATTATTCCACCCATGGCGCATGGGCAAAGTATATCTGCATTAACGTATAAAATTTCATCAGAGGGTATTGGTATTATTGTTCTATCAGAATATTCTGAAATTAATTTTTCCACTCTTAAAACATTTACATCAGATACAAATAATCTTACATCTTCTTTTAAAAGATATTTTGCCATATTAAAGCCCACAGAACCTAACCCTTGAACTGCTATAGTTTTTTTATCTAAACTATCTGTGCCCTCTTTAAATTTAACCGCTTGTTTTAAAGCAAGATAAGCTCCATATGCAGTTGGTATAGCAGTATCCCCTAAAGGCGAACCAGGTCCACCGCAATACTGCATTGTGAAATTTTTATTTAAAACAGAAACCATTTCTTTTGGCAAATTCATATCAGGTCCTGTTAAGCAACGTGTAGAGTCAGCACAGTAAGATAAAAATCCCATAATTCCCATATTATCTATATCAAGTGGATCCATATGGACAGCAGACTTACAACCTCCAAAAGGTATATCAGCTGCAACATTTTTAAAGCTCATAGCACGACTTAAATTTAAGGCATCTATTATAACGCTTAATTCCTCATCCTCTAAAGGATGTCTTCTAGTTGCTCCAGCATGTATAGCATGACTTTTATTATTAATTCCCCTTTTAGAATTATGAATTCCACAAAAAAAGCGTATGTTAAAACCTTCATGAAATAGACAATCTAGTCCAAAATGTTTACCTTCACGCATTAAATTAATTATTTTATTTAAATAGTCACTTAAACCATGTTTTTCATATAATTCCCTAACTTCAGCAGTGTTTAAATAGCGAGCATTACAGGTAAGAATATTTCCCAAATAAAAATCTTTATTATAAAATGAAAAATCTAAATCCTTATCCCATTCTTTTGCAGCATACAACCTAACTATATCATTTTTAAAATCATATCTGATTTTAAGGGTGGTAAGGTTTTCATTTATAAGTGGAATTATCAAACTTTCCATATTAAATCCTCCATTTATTTATTTAAAACTTAAGTTATAAATTAATTATAACATGTAATATTTTAAAAAAACACCTAGATTAACATTTATAGCATTAAAGCGATTAAACCTATTTTAAGTTTAATCGCTTTATTAATGTTTAAATATTACTTTGACCTAACGGCTTCCACCATTTCAAGCCCTGTATCATAATCTAATTGTCTTTTTTCATACTCATCATTTTCTCTTTGTCTTGTTTTTCCTGTGTAATCCCAAGTTTCTAAAAAACCATCCTTGCGCCATGGTCTTTCTTCCCAATAATATCCCCTTAAAGGATCACGAGTTTTGTTTTGAAAGTCAAGTATTTTATCATGAAGATAATTTCTAATATCCACATGTTCCTTAGAATCTATTAAATTTATCATCTCCCCAGGATCTTTTTCAAGATCATAGAGTTCATCACTTGATAAAAGATTTATAACAAGCTTATATTTTCCATCGTATACAGCTCTTAAAGGCTGAAATCCTCCAAACCCATCATGATCAACTTCATAACGCCCAAATTCGATGAATACCTCTTTATTAACCTCTTCTCCTTTAAAGGAAGGTATTAAACTTTTTCCTTCTAAAGCTTTAGGGATATCCCTTTTTGCATATTCTAGAATAGTAGGAACAATATCAATATGAGATACTGGTTTTTCATAAATTGTATTAGGTTTTATAAATCCATTGCATCTAATTATGAGGGGAATATGGCTTATTTCCTCATATGCAGCAGGTCCTTTTTGAGTTAAACAATGAGAATCAAGCATCACTCCATGGTCAGAAGTATATATAATTAAAGCATCATCAGCATATTTATCTATAACTTCCATAACCCGACCAATCTCTGAATCCACAAAACTATTGCAACCAAATAGATATCTATTATTAACTGTTATATTTTCTTTATCTAAAAATCTCCTCTCCCCTGCCCAAACCTGTTGATGCCTTGGTTTATCATCAAGTGTATCTTTTAAATTTTCATATTTAGGAATAGCAAAATCTTTATACATAGATGAATAAGGCTTAGGGCACAGCGAAGGACCATGGGGCTCATCGTAGGATATAACTAACATATAATCAGTATCACTATGGTTTTTTATAAAATCAATAGCCTTATTTGAGCAACGATTTGCATAGGTAAATTCTCTCTTTATGCCATCGCCATCCATGCTAGATTTTTTCCTAGATTTTACACGATCCTCAGGGCTTAATTCTTCTAGGTAATTCCTCATATCATACCAATAATTCTCATCCCAACCATCAGGCGAGCGTCCTAACCCAAAATAATCGCTTCCATCTAAATGCCATTTTCCAACATATGCTGTGTGAATCCCATTATCTTTAAGGCGCTGCCCTATGGTTTTCACATTTTGGGCTAATGCTATGCTATTAGCAAAAACTCCATTAGAATGAGGAAAAAGCCCAGTAAAAATTGCTGAACGAGCAGGTCCGCATACAGGCTGAGTAGTATATGCCTTTGTAAACCTCATGCCATCCTTTGCAATTTTATCAATACATGGCGTTTTAATACCTATATCTTTATAGCAGCTAACCATATCGGTTCTTTGCGTATCAGTCATAATTAAAATGATTTTCATGCATTTAAACCCCTTCCATTATTCCTTTAAAGCTCCACCAGTTACACCTGCAATTATTTTCTCTGAAAGGAATATATACATTATAAAAGTAGGCAAGAATACAACAACTACAGATGCAAATAGCCCTGCCCAATCACCTGTATAGGTCATGCTTTGAATCATAGAATATAAACCAACAGAAAGAGGCCTTAATGAAGCAGTGTTTGCAAAGATAAGAGCCATAAAATATTCATTCCATATATTTACAAATAAGAAGATACCCACAGTAATGATTCCAGGCTGAGCAAGTGGAAGCATTATCTTAAAAAAAGTATAAATAGGAGTTGCTCCATCAATTGCTGCTGCCTCTTCAAAAGTTTTTGGCAAACCAGCAAAAAAGCTAAGAAGAAAAAATGTTGTAAAAGGCACATTCATACAAACATATAAAAAAATAAGGGTTAAACGACTGTTTAAAATGCCAATCTGCGTTGCTAAGCTATAAATTGGTAAAACAATCATAATTGAAGGTATACTAATTGATAAAACAAGCAAGGCTTGAAAAACCTTTCCTCCTTTAAATTCAAATCTAGATAAAACATATGAACATGGAGCAGAAATAAGCAATATTAGTGGAAGTGATGATACGGTATAAATAATGCTATTTATAAAATAGCTTGATAAATTGCCTTTTGTCCATGCTTTGATATAAGATTGAAAATGTATTCCTGAATTAAGCAATTTATCTGTAAAGATCTCTTTTGTTGTAGAAAATGATGCTCCAATAATCCACCCTACTACTACAAATACAAATACAACCCAGAGAATTACAATTATATAACCTGGTAGAAGCCTAAGCTCTTTCTGCAAATTAAAAGGCTCTCTAATTTTTTTATTCACATTTCACCCTCCTAAAATTGTATTTTATCATCTTTTATTACAAAGCGAATGCCCATAAATAAAATTGTTGCTAAAATCATAAGGATCACGCATATTGCAGCACCCATTCCTGCATTAATAAATTCACTGGTGCTTGCGTTTGCCTCTCCAAAAACTATATTATACATATAATATATTGGAGTCATAAGAGCAGCAGAAGGCTCACGTCCTGCTGAAGAGAATAACTGAGACCATACAAAAAATCCAAGGCAATTTGTGGACCAAAGGGTCAAAGTTGTTCTAAAGGCACCTTTTAAAAGAGGTAAAGTGATAAAAAAGAAGCTTTGAAATACATTTGCGCCTTCTATCTTTGATGATTCAAATAAATCATTAGGTATTTTTTCAATTCCTGAAATATAAATTAACATGTAATATCCAACAGAACCAAAACAAAACGCTATTAACATGGACATAAATATATATTGAGGACTAGTCCAAGGCAGGTTTGCTAAATCTTTCATACCTAACATTAAAAATACCTTATGAAATAATCCATATCTTACATTATATACATAGTGAAGCCACATATTAGCAAGGGCAACTGCAGATATTATATTTGGAAGATAAATCATAGCACGAAAAAATGACTTAAAACGAATTCCTGAAGTAAGAATTACTGCCATAAGCAGTGCAAAAAATGTAACAGCAATACCACCAAATAACCATATTTTTCCGATATTCATAAATGAATTTTTAAATAATTGTATATTTACTAAGCGAATATAATTATCAATCCCTACAAATCTCCATTCAGATAAACCTGCTGTTAAATTCTTTACGTAAAAAAAACTCATAAGAATAGTACGAATGACTGGATATAAAAATACAACTAAAAATGAAATTAGTGCTGGAATAGTGAATAATATTATCATCATCTTATTATTATTTTTTGTATTCATATACATCACCACCTTTTTTATAATAAACAAGGTAATCAAAAAACATAGCTTCTTGATTACCCACATTCTGAAAACTTTGAATAATCATTTAGGTTAAGTAATTTATAGCATTATTTCTTAACCTAGGGATTAGACACACTTTTTCAATTTCTTTTTTATTCAATTTATTGTCCCATGGTTACTTTCTTTCCATCAGCAACAAATTCTTCTGCTGTCATCTGTCCACCATATAATTTTGACATATTGTCTTTTAAAACAGGTGTTGTATCAGGATTTGCATTTATACCAAATGCCCAAGGAACATTCACTGTAGAAGAATCTAAAACTTCTTTTGCACTTGCAAGTAATGTTGGCCAAGGTGTATCTTTTGATGTAGGAATAGCTGAGCATTTATCTGCCATTTCTTTATCAAATTTTCCAGTTGTTAAGCTTGCAATAAATGCCATTGCAGCTTCTGGATCTTTGCAATCTTTTGTAATTTGCATTGTTTGTGTTCCATATATGTTTGCTCCATTGTCCATTGCTGAACCAGTTGGTGATGGGAAAGCAAAACAACCCCATTCAAAGTCGTCTCCAGCCATTTCTTTAACTTCATTTAACATATATGAACCAACTAAATACATCGCTGCATTGCCAAGAGCTACCTCATTTTGTCCTGCTGGGTATTGAAATGCTGCAACTGCTGGATCATAGTAACCTTTTTTAGACATATCTTCAAATACTTTAGCAGCTTCTAAAACAGCTGGGTCATCCCATTTTGCTCCTGTTTTATCTGTTACAAGTTCCTTAACAAAATCCACTCCTTTTAAACGTCCAATGTATGAAGAGTAAGGAAGTAGAGCATAGCCTGCATCAACTGATGTTGGTGTAATTCCTGCTGCTTTTAATGTTTCACAAGCAGTCATAAATTCATCCCAATTTGTTGGCACTTTAACGCTATTTTCATCAAACATCTTTTTGTTATAGAAGAACCCTACAACATTTGGTTGATAAGGAGCTGCATGCATTTTTCCATCTGGTGAATATTGTTTAACTGCTGCAATTAATGAACCTGTAATAAGATCTTTTAATGGTTTTCCATCTGTAGCAGGATATGCCTTATCAAATAGAGAATCCATTTCAATACCGTAATCAGAATAATTTTCAACTACAACGTTTATTCCTTGATCCCAAATATCTACTTGATGAGCATCTAAGGATGCCTTAATTGTCTTTGATATGTCACGTCCAAGCCATTGTACTTCAAATTTTACATTGGAATTTTGAGATTCAAACTCTGTTATAGCTTCTTTAATTACTTCTGCCTGTGGTTCTGTTTCTTGCCACATTGAAAAATATCTTATTGTGTTTTTATCCCCTTCTGTTTGTGCTGCTGTTGTATTTTCTGCTTGGGTTGTAGTTGCCGCTTGAGTTGTATCTGCTGCTTGAGTTGTAGTTTCATTAGATGCTGTAGATGGCCCACAAGCTGACATCACAAGCATACTTGTAATAGTAAAAGTTAAAATACCAAAAAAACTTTTTCTTTTCATTTTTCATCCTCCTAGGAATTATGTTATGAATAAGTTTACACTGCCATTTATAAGTTTAAAAAATAAAATTTTTCTTATAACTTATAATAATTATATAAAAATTTAAATGGTAAATATTTATCTGTAATATCGTTTTATTTGTACAATTAAGCACTATGTTCAAAAAATGTATTAAATATCCCCATTAGCAATTATTATATCCCTATAATAATGAATTAGCATATTCTGTAGGCGAAACTCCTGTTATATTTTTAAATTGCCTTGAAAAATAATGAACTGAAGAATATCCTAAATATCTAGAGATTTCAGTAAAGTTTTTATCTCCTGTCCTAATCATAATCTTTGCCTGTTCTATTTTCATCTTTGAGAAAAAAGCTATTACACCTATTGATGTATTTCTTTTAAAAATTTTTTGAACATATGATTCGCTTATTAGATTTGTTTGACTAATAGATTTTACAGTAAGATTGTTTCTTATATTGTCTTCCATATATGAAATTACTTTCTTAAAAACCTTATTTTCCTGTTCAATATTTCCTAAAAGAAGCTCAGCTAGGTTTTTCTTTTGCGTTTCATAATTTAAATTTTTTCCCAACCTATAAAGTAAAAGCAAAAACTGCTGAAGCAAAACCTTAATCATTTGTTCTGATCCAAATTCAGCATTAGGATTTCTCTTTAATTCTGTATAAAAAGTATCATTTAAATCATTTAAAAAAGCTTTCCTTGCTTCCTTTATAATTTTCCCAAGAATGATTCTTAAATCGCTATTAATTTTTAAAATTTTATTTTCAAAAAACTTCATTGTATGTGAAAGGCACTCAAATGAGATCACTATTAAATTTGGTGCAATCTTTCCATTTGCTCTTACATTATGAAATTCATTAGGTTTGTGAAAGATAACTTGATCCTTACTTAAAGTAAAAATTTCATCATCTGCTACAATTTCCACAACTCCTTTATCTACATATAAAAATTCCCAAAAATCATGCATTTCACCATAATAAGCAAAGGTTGAGCTATATTCAAAATAATGAACAGTAACAATTTTATCTATATTAAATTCTTCCTTTAGTGAAGTAAATATATAATCCAAAAATATCACCTCTTGGCAAAATCTTAATTAATCATTTAATCATGGTACTATGTTTTAAATTTAAAAACATAGTACCAAAACTTTTAATTACTATACCAAATAATTTCATTTTTCTTCATTAAAACATCAAAATTCATTCCATCACCATTATATATGGTTGTATTTTGCTCATAATCAGTATTGTTTACAACGCAAAAATAAGTTTTACAATCCTTTGTGTAAGCATGAACATCTACATTAAAATTTGAACTAAACCATTTATATAGATTTTTTTCATCATGTGCACTCCACATAACAGCTCTATAAAAAAGCCTGCTATTTTCAAAACTATAAGGAAGCCCACTTATATAAACAGATCTCCCTTTTCCATATTCGTTTACTGAAAGCTGAACATTTTTATCATTTAAAGCTAAAATTTTGGTGTTTTCTAAAGCATAAACATTCTTCTTTCCTTCTCCAAAATCAATTGGGCTTTTGCAATCTTCCATGATAAAATGATCCTTGTGTTCATCCCAATTGTATTTATCATAAATAAGTGTAAAGCCTGTTTCTACTTCAACGCCAAGTACATTAGATAATTGTAGAAAATGCCCTTGATACTGATGACCCGAAGGTTCACCTATGCCAATAAATCCTCCACCTTCATAAATAAATTTTCTAATAGATGAGACAATGATCTCATTTTCCCAATAATTGCCCCCAGTATGAGCTGTATCTTTATCACCTACATTAATAATAACATCTATTTCATTTAAAATACTAGTATCTTTAAGAATATCATCAAAGCTTATAAACTTCACATCAAAAGGTGCACCTGATAGAGTCTCCATAATTCCTGCATAGCTATAATTTTCTTTATGATAAATGGCGTGGTGGACCATATGATTTCCCCAAGCCCTCATCTTTCCAAAGCAATTTAAAACTGCAACAGTTTTATTAAAATATGGCTTTGCACCTTTAACATTTTCATATATTTCTCTAAACTCATCACAAACTTTTTCAACATAATCAATAAATTCAGGAAATTTAAGGGCAAGCTTTAAATATCCACCATATCCTATTCTGTCAATTGGTTTTCTTAAAATTGCACGTCTTGCAGTAACCCAATTATCCTTTGCCTTTTTTACAGGATCTCCATTTTCGCTAAATGTATCTGGAAAAAAATAAGGCAGCAATCTTCCTTCAGTATATTTAACACCTTCAATATCGCTTATAAGCCTAAGGGTACATCCATTTCCTACACTTCCAACAACAGCATCAAGGCCAATCGTCTTAAATTCATCCATAAAAGGCTCTGTTCCAATCCAATGGTCTCCTAAAAACATCATAGCCTCTTTGCCATATTCATGGGTTATATCTACAAACATCTTTGCAAGGCTTGCAACTTCTCTCCTCTGAAAGGCCATAAAATCCTTAAATTCCTTTGATGGAACTCTGTATTGATTATTTAAATAACCTTGATCTATAATATATTCTGCCCTAAATTTGTAACCCACTTCTCTTTCAAACTCTTTTAAAATATAAGGGCTTACAGACAATGAATATCCATACCAATCTACATATTTTTCACGCTTTAATTCATCAAATATAAGTGTGAATTGATGAAAAAAGGTTGTAAACCTTATAACATCTACATGAGGATTTTCTTCAATAAATTTTCTAAGCCTTTTTAAGCTGTATTCTTTGGTTTTTGGCTGCCTAACATCAAAAGTAATCTGATGTGCAACATCCTTCCAATCATTTACAATTGTATTGTACATATGCACAGGATCCCAAATAAGATAAGCTAAAAAGCTTACTGTGTATTCGTTAAAAGGCTTTGTTTCTTTGATTAAAACTGTACTATTTTTTTCATCATATTCCCAATTAGAAATAGAAACAACCTCTCCTGTAGTCCTGTTTATAACTTCCCACCATCTTTTAATATCATCCCTTGAATTGATTAATAAAATTTCTTTACTTATTCCCTTTAACAGATTGATTTCAAGGGTAGAACCTATTGCTAGAGAAAATTCTGTCATTATATAGCACTGCTGAACTTCGTCCATGTTAGCTTTTGCCCATTCATTATCTTTTCTTGTTGTATAGTAAGTTGCGTAAATCTTAACATCCTTATCTCTAAGTTCAACAGGAAAATTTGTGCCATCGCAATCCCTTAAAGCATCTGCACCTAATCTGTCTATAACATCTAAAGTTTCTAAAACCACATCTGTATCTGTGGGAATTGTTAGCCTTCCTGTCCTTTTTTTATTCATATAACACCTCAAACAATTTAAATTTTATTTTAACTTATTATAGCCCTTACAAGCTTCAACATACGCCATAATATTTTCCCAAGGAACATCTGGCTCTAAAAGATGGGTTGGTGCAACAAATAATCCTCCATTTGTCTTTGCAATATCCAAATTCTTAAACACTTCATTTCTAACTTCTTCAGGATTCCCAAGAGGTATAACTTTTTGAGTTCCAATTGTACCATGAAAGGAGAGCTTATCATGAAATTTATCATAAACCTCTTTGAAATCCATGCATTCAGTTTGAATAGGGTTTAAAACATCAATACCAGCTTCAATGAGATGTGGGATAAAAGGAATGATATACCCACAAGAATGGTAAAAAACAAGGACATTTGGATTGATATTTTTAACTTCATCAATTAAATGCTTAAGCCTTGGTTTAAGCCATTTTACATACATATTAACGCTCATCATAATATTGTGCTGCATGCCAATATCATCACCTATAAAGAGAATATCAACACCAGCATCTACATAAAGCTTTGCTCTATCAATGCTTATATTCATAATTTTATCAAGAAGATAATTTGCAATTTCATCTTCCATCATCATATCAACCATTAGGTTTTCCATGCTTCTTATGGTCCAAGCAGTTTCCCATATAGTCATCTGCATATTTCCTATAGAAGCAATTCCCCTTGCTTTTAAATTTTCTACATCTTTTTTTTGTTTTTCATTGCTAACTTTATGGAAAGAGGGGAAAGGATATTCTTCAAGCTCTTTTATATCGCTAATATCTTTTAAAGGGTTTCTCATATAAGTCATATGCTTTGCTTCAGCGCTACCAGGTTCGTGGGCTACTCCAAATATATCAATTTTAGTATCAGGTTTTAAAGAATTATAATATTTTTTAAACTTTTCAGTGCTCATATCATTTGGTAGAACTTCTGAAACACGCCTCCAAGGCATATCATAATAATCCATATAATTCATATTAGAACCAGTTTTTTCTTTAAAAACATCTATTAAAAAAGGACAGAGCATAAATTCAAATGGAATTTCTTTAAAGTCTTTTTTTAATAATAGTGCAAGAAGATTTTCTCTTTTATTCATAGAACACTTCCCTAAATTTTTAAAATTTTGTATGTATATAATTATATCCACTGTTTTAATAATTTCAACTGTAGTATTATATTTACCAAATTTATCATATTTAGCTTGAAAATTTTAAAAAAATCATTTAAAGTTTTTATTGAGCATGCAAATGCAGTAAAATACTTTAAGAGAATAAGTAAAATTTAATTAGGAGGAATTGCCTTGGATTTAAATATATTGTCATTAAGTGTTCAAAATGGTCAAATGAAGAAAGTTAAAGAGCTTGTACAGCTTGCACTTGATGAAAAAATAAAGCCAGATGTTATATTAAACGATGGAATGATCAGCGCAATGTCTATAGTAGGAGAAAAATTTAAAAATGGAGAAGCTTTTGTCCCTGAAATGCTCATTGCTGCAAAAGCTATGGCTGCAGGACTTGATATTTTAGAACCTATTTTAACTAAAGCAGGCATTAAGAGCAAAGGGAAGGTTGTTATTGGAACAGTTTTAGGAGATCTTCATGACATTGGGAAAAATTTAGTTTCTATGATGTTAAAAGGTGCAGGCTTTGAAGTTTATGATATCGGTATAGATGTTCCTTCAGCAAAATTTATTGAAAAAGCTGAGGAAATAGGTGCAGATGTTATTTGTATGAGCGCTCTTTTAACAACAACTATGCCAAAGATGCAAGATGTTATAGTTGAACTTAAAAATCGCAATTTAAGAGATAAATATAAAGTTGTCATTGGTGGTGCGCCTGTTTCAGAAGAATTTTGTAAAAAAATAGGGGCAGATTTGTATGCTCCTGATGCAGCAACTGCAGCAGAAGCTTTAAAAAATCTTTTATCATAGTGGAGGATTTATGATAATCATAGGTGAAAAATTAAATAGCAGCATAAAAGCTGTAAAGGAAGCTATAGAAAATTCTGATTCAAAATTTATTGAAAAGATGGCACAAGATCAAGCTTCTGCTGGGGCTAATTTTATAGATGTAAACGCAGGAATGTTTTTAGAGGATGAGCCTAAAAAAATAAAGTGGCTTGTAAAGACTGTCGAAAATGCAACAGATATTCCTTTATCCATTGATTCTCCTAATAGCAGTGCAATAGAAGCTGGTCTTAAAGCATCTAAAAATAAAGGAATAATTATAAATTCCATAACTTATGAGAAAAAAAGATATGATGAAGTGATTTCACTTGTTGATGAATATAAAACTGGAGTAGTTGCCCTTTGCATGGACGATAATGGCATGCCAGAAACTGTGGATGATAGATTAAAAATTGCAGATAAATTAATAGAATCTCTTACAAAAAAGGGTATTTCACTTTGCGATATTTATATAGACCCTATGGTTAGACCAATAGGCACTGGCCCACAGTATGCTATGGTGGCTATTGAAACCATTAGAAATATTAAGAAAAATTATAAAGATGTGCATATTGCCTGCGGTCTTAGCAACATTTCATTTGGCATTCCTGCACGAAAAACTGTAAATCAAGCTTTTTTAGTCGGTGCTATGTTCGCTGGAATGGATGGAGCAATTTTAGACCCACTTGATGAAAAACTCATGTCATTTATATATGCAACTGAGGCTTTAACTGGTGTTGATGAGTATTGCATAAATTATATAATGAAATTTAAAGAAGGCCAGATTATATAAATTTAGGTCTTTCTAAAAATCTATGGTTAAGATATTAGAAAGACCTTCTATTTTTATAAAAAAGTTTATTTATACAAATTTTCAATTATAACTTCAGGCGTCACAGGGTAATTAGTTATTCTAGTATTAAGTGCATGATTAATAGCATTTACCACAGCAGGTCCAGGACAAACTGCAGCCATTTCCCCTACGCTCTTTGCGCCATAGGGACCAAAAGGCTCATGATCCTCAATAAAAATCACTTTAACTTCAGGCATCTCTACAGCATTTAACATGTGATATTTAGAAAAATTAGTATTTTTAACATTGCCATTTTTATCGTATACTATCTCTTCCCTTAAAGCCATACCTATGCTAAAATGAGCCCCTCCTTGAACTTGCCCTTCTGCTAAAATCGGATGAATTGCCCTTCCTATATCGTGAACACATAATAAAGAAATAACATCCACGTGACCTGTGTATTTATCAATTTTAACTTCTGCAAAAGATGCAGCATAAGTGCCAGGATTTGCAGGTGATTCATAATGAACATCTACACTTAAATCCATCCTTAAATCCCTTTCAACCATTACAGCAACTTCGCCATAGGAATAGCTTTCTTCATTTACAAATGCTTTTCCATCCTTTAAAATTATTTTATCTTTATCTACATTTTTTAAAACCATTATTGATTCTATAATCTTATCACATAGTTTATCACAAGCTTTTTTTATAGCTCCCCCTGAGACAAATGTAACTCTACTTGCTTGAGTTCCCGCAGAGTCATAAGGTGTTAAAAAAGTATCTGCTTCTACTAAGTCTATTTTGTCAGTAGAAACGTTTAAACTTTCAGCTGCAATTTGCTTTAAAGTTAAAATTGTTCCACATCCTTGCTCATGAATCCCAGATTTAATTAAAATGCTTCCGTCTGGATAAATTTTTACATTAACATCTGTAAAGTCAGGATAAGAACCTTTATATCCATTGCCATGGACACCTGCAGCCATTCCTACACCATATGCATATCTATCTGTATCTTTTTTCTTAATATTTTCTCTTCTTTCTTTCCAATTAAAAGCTTCCATGCCCTTTAAAACGCAGTCCCTTGCTTTAGCATTTCCTAGGTCTGGCCCCTTACAAGGATCCTTCATGCCTTCCTTTACTAAATTTTTAAGCCTAAATTCACAAGGATCCATATTTAAAGCTTTTGCACATTGATCAATATTTATCTCTGTTATAGCATGTAATTGTGGTGACCCATATCCCCTACAAGCCCCACCAATTGCTGTATTTGTTAAATATGATCTTCCATAAATCGTTTGCTCCTTTATGTCATAAAGCCTAAAGGCTTTTTTACCTATTGACATGATTACAGCTGAAGCATTGGTATAATAAGCCCCTGCATCTATTTCTAAATTTATCTCTCTTCCCTTTATATACCCTTCATCATCAACAGCAGTTTTTACATTTATTCTAGATCTATTTCTAGTTCGAGTTGCAAGAACTGCATCCTTTCTATCCATTACAAGCTTTATAGGCCTATTTAGCATTAGGGCAGCAAATGCACAAACTGGCTCTAAAACTGGTTGTCCCTTACCTCCAAAAGATCCACCCATAAGAGCTTTTATAACTCGAATTTTACTGTATGGAATATTTAAAATTTGAGATATAAGTGTTTGAACTTGAAAAGCAACTTGGCAAGGAGTCCATACAACTAAATTTCCACTATAATCAAATTCACTTAAGCAAATGTGAGGTTCAATAGCCCCATGGTGTACTTTAGGCGTAGATCCTGTGTCCTCTATTACAAGTGAGCTGTTTTCTAAAACACTTTTAGAATCACCACAAGATAATTCTTTTTCAAAAGCTAAATTTGTGCCTAAATCTTCTTGCACCAATGTTTTATTTTCCTTTGCTTCATCAATGGTTAAAACACAAGACTTTTCAAAATAAGTAACCTTTATTTCTTTCATCGCTCTTTTTATTGATTCCATGGTTTCTCCAACTATAAGAGCAATTTTATCTCCAACAAATCTTGCTTTATCGCTTAGTATATATTCATCTTCAAATATATCAATTCCAGCATACCATTTATGAGAATTATATTTAACTTTAGGTACATCCTTAAAAGTATAAATTGCTTTAATACCAGGAACCATTAAAGCTAAAGAAGTATCTATTTCAAATTCAGCACAAGCTTTTGTGCTTAAAAAAACCTTTGCATAGAGCATGTCTTGTCTTTTCATATCGCAGACATATTTAGCAGATCCCTTTGCCTTTTCAATTACATCATCTCTTAATATATTTTTTCCTACATATTTATATTCCATTATTTAGCTCACCTCTTTCAATAAGCTTTAAAATTCCATCTTCAATTATTCCTAAAGCTGCTTGTCTTTTATAATATTTCGATGGCCTATTTGGTATAGCCTCTTCTATTTGATTTTGAACAGATTCTTTAATTTTATTAAATAACTCTTTATTTAAAATTTCGCCTTTCATGCTATTTTCTATAATTTTTGCTCTTATTGGCATGGGGCCAATTGATCCCATATAAACAATTATATCTTTAATGAGATTTCCTTCAATAAATGCTCTCATACAGCAATTTATTTTAGAAATTGTTACAGCCTTTCTATCTCCTACTTTTGTAAAAGCTGAAACGTCATTTGATGTAGGAATTATAAATCTAATTATAGCTTCATCTTTCTTTAAGCTTGTTTTTCCAATATCCAAAATTAAATCCTCTACAAGCTCTCTTCTTATTTCACCTTTAGAATTTATTATTTCGCAAAGTGATCCATAGGAAAATAACACTGGAAGAGTATCTGCACATTGAGCAGCGTTTGAAACATTTCCTCCTATTGTAGCTCTATTTCTAATTTGAGTTGAGCCTAAACCCTTTGCTGATTCCCACAGAGCAGTAGCATTTTCTTTAATTAAACTGCTTTCAATTAAATCAGACATAACTACAGAGGCCCCAATAATAATCTCACTTCCAGTTAATTTAATATCTTTTAAATCTTTAGTATTTGATATATCAATAAGGCTAAAATCATGCACTAAATTTTCATTTACTTTCACACATAAATCAGTTCCACCAGCAACAATATAGGTTTTATCACCTTTATCTTTTAAAGCTAAAACCAATTCTCTGGTATCCTTTGGGGCAATAAATTTTTCCATAAAAACCTCCCTCTAAGCATAAACAAATTATGTTTTAATCATATCATATTTTAATTAACACAATAAATCCCCTAGATGCACTATAGCATTTAAGGGCTTTTATTTACACACATGTTTTATTTGCATTTCTTCAAGCTCAGCCTTTGAAAGTCTGGCAACTTCCATAATATCAAGTATATCCATATCTTTTATATACAAAGCTTTGGCAACTTCCTTTTCTCTATCTCTAATAGCTTCTTGCTTTTTCTTAAAAACTTCTTCAATTGCAGTTTCAATAATACTTACTTTTACATCAAAAATTTTTTCAATAAAATTATTAACATTTTCTATTTTTTCTTTATAATCCTTTAACATGGATTCCTTAACAGTTTCTTCTTTTTCCTCAAAAGCTCTTAGAACAACTTCATTAATAGCTTCTATTTTTTTCTTATAAGCCTTTAAAATATTTTCATGAATATTTTGTTCTAATTGTTTATAAATATCTAGAGTAACTTCATAAACAACCTTTTCTTTTTCCATATTTAAATTATGAATAGCTTCGTTAACAGCCTCTATTTTTTCTTCTCTAAACAATCTGGCCACTTTAGTCATTTTTATCCACTCCTTTATTTTTTCTTAATTACCTGAATAACTTGATTTTGATTTTTCATATCTATATGCTTTATGATGCAATTTTACTTCTTTTTTGTCAAATTTCATATCATAAAATGAATTCCCTTTAGTTATTCTAAGCATATACCCATCTCCATACGTACTTCTTTGCGATTAAGGTCGTTATTCTGATAAGCACAGGCATCAAAACCTATAAGTGTAAAACCATAAGCAAGATAGAAGGCTATAGCCGCCTCATTGCAAGACTGTGTTTCTAAAATTAGCATTCTGCGCTTTTCGTTCTTTGCTCGCCTCATAGCAAAATCCATCAATGCTGTGCCTATTCCTTGACGACGATATGCGTCATGGATCCACAGTTCAGTAACACGGAGTCGATTGCTCCAAACTTCCACTGCTGTTTCTATAGCAGCAATGAGCCGTTTGTTTTCTACAATACCCCATGCTTTGATATCATCCCACCATGATTGGAACAGTTTATCAGTATCATCTGGCATTTTTTCATATGGCACGTCAAAAGGCTTATTGACGAAGGACACATGAAAACCATCATTCAAATGGTGAATTTCAATATTGTAATAGTTATATGATATATAGTGAAATTCCAATCTGTAGTCCTTCCATTTATCCTTTTCAAGGAGTATTATTTGATATTTATTCATGACAATCTCTCCATTCATTTGGCAATACCTATCATTATAAAAAAATAAATATGAACATAAATTAATATAGATTAAAGAAGCCTTAAGTAGAACCATTTACACTTAAGGCTTCTATTTTTTTGTTTTTTATCCAAAGTTTTTATGCAAATGGATTTTCCCTGCTATACATATTGCCCTTTGGACGGTTAAATTCTATATCATCTACTCCTAAATAATCAAATACAGTAAATAAAGCTTTTCCGTAATGACCAAAAGCTACAGCTCCATGGTGTGGATATTGTTTTGCAATTAAAACATTTCTATAAAATCTTTCCATTTCAGAAATTGCAAATATCCCTATGCCTCCAAAGGATTGTGTAGGAACAGGAAGTACTTCTCCTTGAGCGATATAAGCTTTTAATTTTGTGTCTGCACTCGATTGAAGTCTAAAAAATGTTATATCCCCAGGACAAATATCCCCTTCTAAAGGTCCTCTTGTTATATTTGGCTCTGAATCCTTTTCTAAAAGACGCTTCATTATAAGCTGGTATTTTAATTCAGGATTTACAAGGCGGCATGATGGAGTATTTCCACAGTGAAAGCCCATAAACGTTTCATTAAGCCTATAATTAAATTTACCCTTTATGTTTTCATCATAAATATCTTTTGGCACAGAGTTATTAATATCAAGAAGAGTCACTGATTCTCCTGTTATACATGTCCCTATATATTCACTTAATGCTCCATAAATATCCACCTCACAGGCAACAGGTATTCCTCTTGAAGCTAAGCGACTATTTACATAGCAAGGTACAAATCCAAATTCTGTTTGAAATGCAGGCCAGCATTTATTGGCAAAAACCACATATTCACGACTTCCCTTATGCTTTTCCATAAAGTCAAGTAAAGTGATTTCAAATTGTGCAAGCTTAGGAAGTATTCCAGCCATATTGCTCTTTGTTCCAAGTTCATTTTCCATATCAGCTACTACTTCTTCTATTCTAGGATCTCCCTTTTTAGAATTAAATGAAACAAGTAAATCAAGTTCAGAATTTTCTTCTATTTCAACTCCAATATCGTATAAAGCTTTAATAGGTGCATTGCAGGCAAAAAAGTCCTGAGGTCTTGGACCAAAAGTTATTATTTTAAGATTTTTAATGCCTATTATCGCTCTTGCAACTGGCACAAATTCAGCTATCATAGCAGCTACTTCTTCCTTTGTTCCTACAGGAAATGTTGGTATAACTGCTTTTAATTTGCGAAGTCCAAGATTATAAGAGCAGTTAAGCATGCCACAATAAGCATCTCCCCTACCACCTATTAAATCTTTTCCTGTTTCTTCAGCTGCTGCAACATACATAACAGGACCATCAAAATATTTTGCAATTAAAGTTTCAGGAGTTTCAGGACCAAAATTTCCAAGAAAAACAACTAAAGCATTGCAGCCTGCAGTTTTTACTTCTTCTACAGCTTTTAACATATCCTTTTCATTTTCCACGGTGGTACTTGCTTCAAAAATTTCTCCTCCTGCTTTTTTGTATACATCTACAATAGCAGATCTTCTCTTTTCTGATAAAGATATTACAAAGCAATCACGAGATACAGATATGATTCCAAGTTTAACATTTGGTATGTTTTTCATCTTTTTCTCCTTTAAATCAAAATTATATAATTTTATAAATAGCTGGTTTATATTGGGGGTCTGGGATTTTTATATTACTATTTTTTGCTTCCTCTATCCAAAGTTTTTCTGCGATTAAAACTTGTTCCAATGCTTCTTGAGGTGTATTTCCAAAGGCGCTGCAATTTTTCAAGTCAGGTATATCAGCAATATAACCTGAATCATTGTCACTATAAAAGATATTAATATGATAATCTTTCACATTACTCCTCCATTTTTAAATCGTATTTTTCTACTAAAATTAAAAATTGTTTTATTTGATAAGGCTTAGCTTCCCCATTAACATTCTGAATGTTAATAAGCTCATTAACACTGTTATTTTTAAATATTGTATGACTTCCTTCAGTTCTTGTATTTATAAAACCAAATGATTTAATAATTAAGACAAAATCACTAAATTTAATATTTTTCTGACTATTTAGTCAAGTAAATTATAACAATTTATCAATTCTTTTACCACAGTACCATATGAAATATACTTTTTTAAATTATATCCTGTACAGCCTTTATTATTTTATTATAACCTGTACATCTACATAGATTTCCTGCTATAGCTTCCTTTATTTCATCGAGAGTTGGTTTTGGATTTTTCATTAAAAGGGCTTTAACAGATAGTATCATTCCAGATGTACAAAACCCACATTGTATAGCTCCATTTTCTATAAAAGATTTTTGTATTTTATCAAGTTCTCCATGTTTGCTTAAACCTTCAAGAGTTAAAATGCTACCTCCATTAATTTGCCCTGCAAACATTGTACAAGATGTTACAGCTCTTCCATTAAATATTATGGTGCAAGCTCCGCACTCTCCTTCTGAGCACCCTTCTTTTATGCTAGTTATTCCTAAATTATCTCTTAAAAAATCTATAAGTCTCATTGATGGATCTATATCTCTTGATATTATTTCATCATTTAAATTAAATGTTATATTCATAAAATTCTCCTATTAAATTCTTTAGGAGAGAAGCTAAAGCTACTCTCCTATATTTTAACCTTGTATTACATTGTTATTTTTTTTGTTTATTTTTTGAGGAGTATCCTCTTCTTCTAATGCAACTTTGCCGGTAAAAAATACTTTAACAAAGGCAATTAATTGCAATAAGAAAATGAATACTACAACAAACCCCCCAGCGGCGGCTAAATATTTAACCCCTTCAACACCAGACTCCCCTCTTCCAAAAGCAGTCATAATAATTGCTACAACTCCCATAAATATACCCCAAATAACTTTTATAAAAGGAGGTGGTTCTGTTCCAATTGGAACATCTTTAACACACATTGATCCAATATTTGTCAAGGTTGCATCTGCAGCTGTTACAAAGGAAATTAGTATTACCAATAAATTAATTGGTACAATTATTACTCCAAGCCCTAATGGCAATTGTTTTAAGAATTCCCACAAAGCCATTGTAGCACTACCATTATTTATAGCAGAAACTAAATCTATTGCTCCAGTTTGTTGCATATGAAGTGCATTTCCACCCCAAACAGCAAACCAAACAAGCCCAAATACTGATGGTAGAATCCAGTTAACGATCATATATTGTCTAATAGTTCTTCCATAAGAAAGCATTGCTAAAAAAATAGCTGTAACAGGAGCATATGCAACCCAAATTGACCAGTCAAATAACGTCCAAGAACGAGTTAACCCTGTACCACCATAAGTCCCTGGATCAAGTCCCCATCTAAAGAAATTTTGAAACCATTCCCCAAGTCCTGAAACAAAAGTATTTGCAAGGAATAGCTTTGGTCCAATAATAATTAAAAAAGCTAAAAGTCCGTAATAAAACCACACATTAACATTTCCAACAAGCTTTAACCCTTTATCAAGGCCAACATATGATGAAAATGTAAACATGAAAATGACTATTATTCCAATAATTATGATAAGAGGTATGTTTTGCTGATTAACTCCATATTGATTGCTTAATCCGCTTATTAGTAATATTATACACATTGTAAGACCTGATGTAATACCAATAGCAAGCCCTAACAAAGAAAGTGTATCAATAACTGATGCAAAAGCTCCTTTTGTAACCCTTTCTCCAAACAATGGTTTTAATGTAGCTGTTACAGTAAGCTTTTGTTTTTTATTATAATATAAATAGGCAACTAAAAGTCCACATACTGCATAAATAGCATAAGGGAAAAATGTCCAGTTATAAAAAGATCTTCCCATTGCAAAGCTAATTGCTTCTTGAGTTCCAGGTTGTATTCCAATATTAGTCAACGAATCCCATATATTTCCAAAATAAATTATAGGCTCATTAACACCCCAAGTAACTATACCTGTTGCAACTCCTCCTGTTAAAGCCATAGCAAACCATGTTGCAAAGCTATACTTAGGTTTTGCATCTTTACCGCCAATTCTCACATTACCAAATTTAGATACTGTAATTATAACAGCGATAATTAAAACTGCCATTAAAAGAAGCTGATATAGCCATCCAAAGCTGTCTAGGGACCAATTAAAAAAGCTTTTAGAGTATTCTGTTAACGCTTTATTATTTACTACTCCTATAATGGCTGCAACTCCTACCACAATAATTGATGGAGCAAATACATCCCATCTTATGCGCTTAATTCCCTCTTCATTTTTACTCATCGAAATCCCTCCTAAAAAATATTAAATAATATGAATAATTTCTAATAATTTCCCTGATTTAATTAATTCATAAGCTTTTTCAATATCAATGCTTAAATTTCTATCCTTACTATAAAACGGTATAGTCTTTCTAACTTCATCATGAGCTTTTCTAGTAATAACACCAAACTCTTTACCTTCTCTTAAATCCATAGCTTGGCAAGCATGCAAAAGTTCAATTGCTAAGATATACCTTAAATTGTCTACTATCTTGCGAACTTTTTGTACCACATAAGGCGAATTAGTAGTCCTGTCTTCCATGTCTCCAGCAAGGGCAAATCCATCCATAGAAGAAGGATTAGCTAAATTTCTAATCTCAGTATCTAAAATAGTAAATGTCTTTTGAATAGTGCCATAACAAATGGTTTCGTCATTTGGTGATAAAAATCTGCTTAATTTTGTAAATGCAGGATTTACTAATTTTATAGTCCTTAAACAAGAAGACTTTGACACATGGGACAAAGCAATTCCAAGCATTTCAAATCCAAGAACCCAAGTTAAAGGTTCAAAATTTGCACAAGACATGATTTCCCTATCTTCTAAAATAAGGCATGGATTGTCATCTGATGAATTTAACTGAATCTCTAAAAGATCTTTTGTATAATTTAAAGAATCTAAAACTGCTCCGTGAACCTCTGGAACATCTCTAAAGCATAAAGGGTCTTGTACAGGTTTTTCGCTATCTTTTTCAAAAATATAACTTCCTAAAATAAAATCTGAAACTCTCTTTGCAACCTCTGCTTGACCTTTATATGGTCTAACTTTATGAGTTTTAGCATTTAAAGGAGTGGTATTGCCATTTAAACCTTCAAGCGATAAAGCATAAATTAAATCAGATATTTCCATTATCTCTTTAATTTCATTTAAACAAATAGCACCTTCTCCAGCACCAAAGGCATTTGAACTTACAATGGCAAGTCCATCCTTAGGTCCTAAGGTTACAGGACTTAACCCTTCTTTTTCAAAGGCATAAAGAGAATCAACTATTTCCCCTTTGTAATATACCTTTCCTTCACCAATCATCGCAAGGCCAATATGTGATAAACAGCCAATATCAGCTTCTCCTACAGATCCTCTTTCAGGTATTAATGGACTTATCCCTGAATTTAACATATCTTCATACATTTGAGCTATTTCAGGTGATAACCCTGTGCAACCTACTAGTAAAGCGTTTAACCTTGCAAGCATAGAAGCTCTTACAACTTCTTTAGAAGAATTTGGCCCAACAGAAATGCAGTGGGATCTTATTAAATTGCTGTTATACTCTTTAAAAAATTCTTTGAAAACCTTTTTGTCCTTGTTCCATCCAACGCCTACATTAAATCCATAAATAGGGACGTCAATATCAACTAGATCAAATACAAGTTGTCTAGCTTTAATAAGCCTTTCCTTTGCCTCTTCACTAATAAAAACCTTTTCTTCATCCTTTGCAACTTTTATGAGATCCTCAATAGTTAGGTCTTTACCATTTAAAGTTATCAAATTTATCACTTACTTTCTATGATAATTTTATTTTAATTTTCCTATTTTATCTTCAACAATCTTAATTATTTCGCTGCTGTGAATCATTTCTTTTAAACTTATTATATGTGGATAAAGATATATATCGTTTTCCATAAAGGGAACATTTTTTGAAATTTTATCTATTACAGCTTTTGTAGCACTAGATGGAGCATACCCTTCTTTAAAGAATTGATGGGCCTGGAAAACTGATAACAATTCTATAGCTAGTATACCTTCCAATTTATCTGCAATATCAGCTGCTTTTTTTGATGCATTATATCCCATTGCCACATAATCCTCTTGGTCGCCACAGGTTGGAATTGAATCTACAGTTGCAGGATGAGATAAAATCTTCATGTCATTTAAAAGGCCAGCTTGAGTATATTGTGGAATCATAAGTCCTGAATTAAGCCCTGGATTTTTAATTAAAAACCATGGATACTCTGATATATTTCCATTTACTAAGCGGTTATTCCTTCTTTCAGACATTTTAGCAATATAAGTTGCAGCAATAGCAGCTGAATCCATTTCAACACCAACAAATCCAGAATCAGCGTTGCATCCTGAAATAGCTTCTCCATCGTCATCTTCAGGCCATATTATTGGATTATCACAGCAAGAATTCATTTCAACCTCTAAAGTCACTTTTGCATCATAAAGGGTTTTCTTAGCTGCCCCATGAGCTTGAGGTATAGATCTTAAAGATAGAGCGTCTTGCAAGCGATAATTATAAAAATGCTTTGCAATTTCAGAATCTTCTAAAATTTTTCTTAAATTGTCAGCAGTATCTTTTTGATGTGGATGTGGGCGCACAGACATAAGTTTTTCATCATATGCTCTTGTAGTACCTTTTAAAATTTCAAGGCACATAGCTCCTATAATATCCGCAGTTTTTGCACTGTTTAACATGTCATACAAAGCTAAAGCTCCAATTGCAGTTACACTAGTTGTAGCAGAAACAAGCACTAAACCTTCTTTAAATGAAAGTTTAATGGGAGAAAGGCCAGCTCTTTTTAAAGCTTCCTTTGATTCTAAAAGTTCACCTTTGTAGTAAGCATGTCCAAGGCCAATTAGGGATAAGGCTATGTGAGCTTCAGGTGAAAGATAGCCTACAGATCCTTCCCTTGGAGCGTAAGGTGTAACATCCCTATTTAAAAACTCCTTATAGAGTTCCATTGTTTCAAGCCTTGCTCCAGTGAAACCTTGACCTACATTTTGAAGCACCATGAATATAATGCCTCGGACTTGTTCTTTAGACAAGGGCTGTCCTAAGGAAGTTGAATGAGATATAATAATATTTTCTTGAAGCTTTACAGCATCTTCTTTTGAAATAGTATTAGAACATAATGCTCCAAAACCAGTGGTTATCCCATACATAACTCTTTCTTCGTTAACCCATTTTTCAACAAGCCCTTCAGCTCTTTTAACTTTAAACTTATATTCATCGGAAAACTCAACTTCAGCGTTGTATCTTGAAACTTGAACTAGATTGTCAATAGTGACAGGTTTCCCCAAAGTTACTTTCAAAAAATCACCTCCACTTTAAATATAAATTAAATGTTTTAAAAAAAGATTATATGGTAAATGTTATCATAGTTCGTATATGGGTTTCAAGAACTTTAAATATAATTAATATATTTCTTATATTTAATATAATTTTTAAACTAAGCTTTCAGAAAAAATTATAATTGCAAATCCTAAGAAATACCTAGTTATATTTATAAAATTACATTCATAAAATATATTAAGTATAATTTTGTGGAGTATAAAAATGAATAATGAATATAATCATGAATTTAATATAGAAGATTTAAACCTTAATATTGATTTAGAAAATTTAAAAAGCCGTGATGAAATTAGAAAAGATTTAATTTTAAATGATACAATTAAATATTCAAATACCATAGAATTTATAAATTTAAACAATCTTGTGGAAATTGACCCTTCTATCAATTTTTTTGACTATCCAGATAATGAGGAATTTTTAGACCTTGTTTCATCTATTGAGCATTTTTCAATAATTAATCCCCTTCTTGTAATAAAAAATGAAAGTGATAACGAATATACAGTAGTAAGTGGCCGCAGCAGGCTCCTAGCACTGCGTAGCCTTTATAAAAATAGCAAAGATGATAGATTTTTATCTGTTCCGTGTATAATATTAGATAGTAAAACAAGCCCTAGCCTAATTCAAAGTATAATCATCTCTACAAATTTAAAGTACAGAAAAATCTCAAGAGAAAATCTAATAAAATCCATATTCTTACTCGATGAAATTCTCACTAAAAATAAAAAATATCGAAATGAATTCAATGTAACTGAAACCATAGCGAGAAAAACAGGTGTAAGTCGCACTACTGTGAA
>JAVBPD010000047.1:0-33281 GCA_031549885.1 Clostridiaceae bacterium | reverse complement strand
AGTTCTTATTTCTCTTTATAATAGTTTTTCTTTCTTCCTCCATTCTTTGCCTTAAATCTTCAGGTGATTCTCCAATATCTACTTCAATTTTAGTAACCTTATAATTTTCAAGACTGTAATTAGGAAATAAGTCTAAACCTACGCCTTCATATTCCATTAAAAAACCTCTTTAAAAAAATTCTAACGTTAAAATATATGCTATAAAAAATCATTTAAGAATACTTTTATTTAAAATTATTATTTAAATAATAATTAACGAAAATTCATTCTTTATAAAAAATAAAATTTATTTTAAAATTAAAGAACAATTTAACAATAAACAATATATACTACTCATATATCAATAATATTAAATGAGGAAATTAAGTGGTTAATAAAACAACAAAGTCAAATTCCATATCAATATCTTATGAAACTCTTTCTGAAGAAGGAAAAATAGTAAATAAAAAGCAAACATTTAACCTTGTCTCCTATTCAGCAACTGATCAAGATTTTTATGATATAGGAGTTATAATTGGAAATATTTTGCAATATGCTCCAAAAGAAATTTTAAAAAACAATGTAGAACTATTGGTGGAGGAATAATATGATTACTACCTATGTAGAATATGTATTTGAATTAGAAAATGGTGCAACTAAAAAAATTACTATAAAAGATGTAAAGGAAGATGTAACAAATAATGAATTAACTGCAATATCAGACCTTTTAATACAAAAATCTTCACAATTTAATGGCATTATAATTTCTAAGCTTAAACAATGTAATAAATTTAATGTTGAAAAACAACAAATAATTTAATAATAAATAACTTATAAATTTAGGCGGAAGCACTATAATGCTTTCGCCTGAATTTATTATACAGCAGCCTAAAACAGCAAGTTTACTTATAAATTTTAGGATCTACATCCATAGGAATGTACTTGCTTTCATCCCTATCAATGTAATTCCACCACTTCTTATAATTTCCAACAAACCCTGCATCTGTCATAGCGTTATCTAGTATTTTATAATATTTATCCTCCTCTAAATTCCGCTGATAATTCCTATAAGCTTTCTCTGAGAACTCGTCAAACTGGCTTTGCATAGTCATTTCATTTCCATCTAAATCGCAAATCGTCACATCAAATGTCACTCCAAGTTCATAAGAGTGGCTAGGATCATGGCTTTCTACAAAGTTAGGATCTGGATATGCTTCCCATAAAGCTTCTTGAGCATAATAAGGCCTATAAGCATCCCATATTTTTATTTTATACCCTAAAGCTTTAAGCATCTCATTTGCTTTTGCAAGCTTTTTGCAAGTACTAGTCCTTGCAATGGCATTTCCAAAATCATATATTCTCCTACCAGTAAAATTATCCTCTGTAGCATATTTTAAATCTACTACTATGCTAGGATCAATTGACTTTATATTTGAAAATCCTTGGTTTACTTTTTCAGTAATAATATCATCCAGTTTTTTTAAAGATGATAGTAAATTCTCTTTAATATCTGAATTTTTTATAGAATAAACATCGATTAAAGCCGCATTATATTCTTCCCTTGTAGCATCTTTATCCACAAGCAAATTATTTATTTTATCCTTCGTTTGGTTAATTCTATGGTTTTGTTCATTTATATCATCCAAATCTTTCCTTAAAGAAGCATATATCTTCTCATTATATGCTTTATATTTTTCAAGCTCCTCATTAAGTTTAGAAATAGCATTTTGATTTTGCCATATTAAAACTCCATCTTTAAAAATTTTATTCATATTTCTCTTAATATTATACAAATCTCTGATATTTTCAACTTCGCATACTAATTTTATTTTTTCATTTCCATATTGGAGTCTCTCTACAATATTTTTAGCTTGTGCAATTTTTTGATTTGAAATATCATTTGAAAAACATGCTTTATCACCATCTAAATAAAGCCCATTGACGGCATTTTCAGCAGAATTTAAAACCTTTAAATTTAAAGTTTTGCTAAAATAAAGCATTGAGCATACTGAACTAATTGCTACAGTGAGTATAAAAACAGTTGGCATATATATTAAATGTCCAATCTTTTTCATATAAACCCCTCTTTTTTAAACTTATATCAATTTAACGTAGTATGCCCACTTTACTATTTACTTATTTATAAGATCTTTAATTAGTACTAAACCTCATAGTAAGCCCTATCCTCTTTCTTTTTGCATCAACCTCTAAAATTTCCACTTCTACAACATCTCCTACTTTTACTACATCAAGTGGATGTTTTATATATTTTGATGATAATTGACTTATATGTATAAGCCCATCTTGGTGCACTCCAATATCCACAAAAGCTCCAAAGTCAGCTACATTTCTTATGGTTCCTAAAAGCCTCATTCCGGTTTTAAGATGCGATATGTCCACAACACCTGTTTTAAATATGGGCTTTGGTAAATCTTCTCTTGGATCCCTTCCTGGCTTCATGATTTCCTTAATTATATCCTTTAAAGTAGGAACCCCTATGTTAAGTTTTAAGGATAATTCTTCATATTTTTTTTCATTAAATCCTTTATCTATTTGACGAAGCTCTCCTTTTTTTAATTCACTGTAATTATAGCCTAAAATATTTAAAAGCTCTTTAGCTTGTTTATAAGATTCTGGATGAACTGCAGTGTTGTCTAATAGTTCGTCACTTTCTGGTATTCGTAAAAATCCTGCACATTGTTCAAATACCTTTGGACCAAGCCTCTTTACTTTTAAAAGCTCATTTCTATTTTTAAATATTCCATTTTCATTTCTATAATTAACTATATTTTCTGAAATAGAGGGAGAAATTCCTGCTATATAATTTAATAAAGACGGAGTTGCAACATTTAAATCCACTCCAACTGAGTTAACACAAGATTCCACAACACCCTTTAATGATTCATCTAGTGCTTTAGAATTTATGTCATGTTGATATTGGCCCACACCTATAGATTTAGGGTCTATTTTTACAAGTTCAGCTAAGGGATCTTGAACTCTCCTTCCAATTGATATAGCTCCTCTTATGGATACATCAATATTTGGGTATTCTTTAGCAGCAAGCTCTGAAGCAGAATAAACTGATGCTCCTGATTCAGAAACTACCACATAGCTTAAATTTATATTTTTTTCTTCATATACTTCTTTTATAAGCCTTTCAAGCACAATTTCTGATTCTCTGCTAGCTGTACCGTTTCCAAGGGATATTATTTCTATATTATATTTATAAACTAACGCCTTCATGGTCTTAATTGCTCCATCTACATCATTTTGAGGTACTGTAGGATATATTGTACCTATATCTAGTAGTTTTCCAGTTGAGTCAAGAACTGCAATTTTACACCCTGTTCTAAAGCCTGGATCATATCCTAAAACGACCTTTCCCTTTATAGGTTGCTGCATTAAAAGAGCTTTTAAGTTTTCTTTAAATACTTTTATAGCACCCTCACAAGCCCTTTCGGTCATTTCATTTCTAATTTCTCTTTCAACAGAAGGATAAATGAGCCTTTTTAGTGAATCATCTGCGCTAATTAAAATATATTTATCTGTAAGTTCATTTTCTTTTATAAATTTTTTATAAATTTTTTCCTTTATTTCATCCATATTGCAGGTTATTTTTACCTTTAAAACTCCTTCATTTTCTCCCCTGTTTATGGCAAGAATTCTATGCCCTGGTATTGTTTTAACTTTTTCTTTGTATTCATAATACATTTCATATGGGGTAAATTTATCACCATGATTTTCACCTGATGTTTCAATAAAAGCTGTGCTATTTAAAAAAGCCCTCATCCATTTTCTAATTTCTGCATCATCTGATATGATTTCCGCTATTATGTTGCAAGCTCCTTCTAAAGCTTCTTCAGAATTTAGCACTCCTTTTTCTTCATTTATGTATTTTTTTCTTTCTTCTATAGGGTCAATTTTACATTCACCACTTAATATAAAATCAGCTAATCCCTGTAACCCTTTCTCAATTGCTATTGTAGCCTTCGTTCTCTTTTTGGGCTTATATGGTCTATATAAATCTTCCACTTCAGTTAAAACTTCAGCATTTTCTATAGACTTTCTCAATTCGTCCGTTAATTTTCCAGCTTCTTCAATAGTTTTTATTACGGTTTCTTTTCTATCTTCTAAATTTCTAATATATATAAGTCTTTCGTTAAATAATCTTAGGCTGGTATCATCCATTCCACCTGTAGCTTCTTTTCTATATCTTGCTACAAATGGCACAGTATTTCCTTGATCTAAAAGCTCCATAACATTTTTAGATTGATTTAATGTAATATTGAGCTCTTTGCTCAGCTTTTCAATTATATTCATCAATTTATCTCCTCCAATAGTATAGATTATAACATATTATTTTTTCTCATATAATATTTTTAATGAAAAGCAAAGAAACTTACCAGTTCTATATATATTTTAAATAACATATAATTTTATAGAACTAAAGTAGGAGGAATTATGAGAGATTTAATATGCTCTATTATACTTATTTTATCTTTATGCTCTTTACATATTTCAACATTATATTTTAACTATAAAGATAAATTTAATATAGATAATGTAATGAAACACATATCAAATTTAAGTTCTGAAAACTATAAGGGTCGACTTGCAGGTACAAAAGAAAATGAAGATGTTGAAAATTACATTGAAAGATATTTTAATCTAATAAATTTATCACCCTTTAAAGATAACTTTAAAGATAATTTTACTGTAAATTATCCAGAAAAAACCTCAGGAAAACCTTTTTTGCAAATTAGAGATGGATACGGAGAAATTCATAAAACTTTTAAATATAACATTGACTTTAGAGAAGATTTTTTAAATTTTAAAGTTACTGAAGCTAAGTTTACTTTAGAAAACATTATTAAAAATCAAGAGAAATCTCTTCACCTTAATACTCCAAATGGTATTGTTATTTTCTATGAGCATGACATTAAAGATAAATTTAGAAGCTCATTTATTGAAAATTCAGATTGTGCACTTTTAATTTTTGTTGCAAAAGATGCTCTCCTTGACATTAAAAAATCCCTTAGCCAAGGAATGTCTATGACTATTAAAATTCCTTATGAAATTAAAGAAGCACCTATAAGCAATTTATCAGGTAAAATTGATGGGATCTTAAAAAGCAATAAAATAGTATTTACTTCCCATTTTGATCATTTAGGGACAAATATTCTAGGTGAGATTTATCCTGGTGCTCTTGATGATGCTTCAGGAACTGCTTTTGTGCTTGAATTATCAAGGTTTTTAAAATCCTTGCCAAAACCACTTAATGACATTGTATTTGCTTCTTTTAACGCTGAGGAGTTTGGACTTTTAGGTTCTGAAAATTTCGCAAAAGAAAATTTAGACAATCTCTTAGATTCTTCTATTATAAATATCGACATGATCGGTGGTGATGAGGGATCAAAATTACATATAATTTCTGGGAATAATACAACGCCTAACGAAAAGATTATTAAAGATATTTCAGAAATTTGTACTAATGAAGGTATTGATTTTGTTCTTGATTTTAATGACTCAAGCGATCATTCTTCTTTTTCATCTAAAGGAATTGATGCTATTACCCTTTGTGATACTGAATCAAGCAGATATCATACTCCTTCTGACAAGGATATTTATATTAATAAAGAAAATATAAAAAGGTGTTTTTCAATTATTTGGGATTACTTAATGAAAACAGCCTACAGGGATAATGTATTTTTAAAATATGATGATACAATTCTTCTTTCAAGTATAATAGTTATTTGTGTAACTTTAGCACTTAAGTTTCAAAAAGAAGGTTTTTACTAAATTTAATTATTATATAGACTTATTGTATTGGTTTTAATATACTTATACAATAAGTCATTTTATTTATTTTAAGAGGTGATATATTTGAAAGCTGTAAAAGCGCTTTTATATTCTATGGCTTTTATGTTCATATATTTGTTTATGCAACTTATTTTTTCTGTGATTTTTATGATCCCTATGATGATGGCAAATAGCGATATATTTTTCAATAATACTAATCAAGATATGATAATGGAAATGGTAACCAAAGCTTCCCTTTATTCTCTTCCATTTTGCATAATTGCTACATTTTTTATTTATTGGCTAATATTTTATATGAGGAATAAAAATTTTATTAAAACTTTATCATTAAACAAGGTTAAAGTTTCTACTTTATTGCTTGCTATTTTTTTTAGCATTAGTTTTTATCCTGTAATCGCTTTTTTTGCAGATTTTTTAACTAAAATATATCCTAATTTCAGTGAAATCCAAAATATTTTTGATGATATGTTTCAAATTTCTGTACTTTTTTCCATTATTTACGTTTGCTTTATGGGGCCAATAATGGAAGAAATTGTTACTAGAGGTTTAATTTTTAGCGAAATGAAATCAGGTACAAATTTTTTAATAGCTATAATCATTCAAGCGCTTTTCTTTGGCATCATGCATATGAACATGGTTCAAGGAACTTATGCGTTTATATTAGGAGTAGTTTACGGTATTTTTAGAGAAAAATTTAATTCTCTCTTAATTGTAATTATATGTCATATTGTACATAATTCTTACTCTGTTGCTCTTGATTACTTACCTGATAGCATTTCTAATAGTGATATGTTTATGAATATATATTTAGCAGTTAGCATTATATTTTTAGTTGTATCTTCAGTACTCTTATATTTTAATTGGAAAAAGCATTATAAAGTTAAATATTCTTATGATTTTTAAATAAAGATACTTTAAATTTAAAATATCTTTTAAAAAATTAAATTATAGTTTAAACTTAAATATATTGATAATTTTTCATTTTAAGTTTATATCAGAATAAAATTATTACTGATTTGTCATGTAATTTTAAGCTATTCGTAAAGAAATATGCGTTCATTTGTATTATAATAAAATAATATGCATTAAAATTTTTTTTTAAAAGATAATTTATAAGGTAATAATATAAATAGTAAAAATTTGAAATAAAAAAAACTGTGCCATTATGGTTAAAATTCATATAATATTAAATTTATTTTTACAATACCTAAATGTCTGTTTATTACAAATAGTAATTGTCCCTGTGGAGGTGATTTATGTATCAGGCTTTTTTAAAAAGATGTGTAGATATTATATGCTCATCAATATTTTTAATTATTACATCTCCTATTATGCTAATAGTCATTATATTAATTAAACTAGATGACAAAGGTTCAGTTTTTTTTGTTCAAACGAGAATTGGTAAAGATGCAAAACCTTTTAAAATATATAAATTCAGGACTATGCTTACATCAGCTCCCAGCATGCCAACTTCTCTACTGGAGGATTCCGACAAATACATCACTAAAATTGGGAGAATCCTAAGAAAAACCAGCATAGATGAATTTCCTCAAGTTTTTAACGTTTTAAAAGGGGATATGTCCTTTGTTGGCCCTAGACCAGTTATAGAATCAGAATCAGAACTTATTAAAAAACGCATTGATGCTGGTGTATATGTGCTGTTGCCTGGGCTTACAGGTCTTGCACAAATAAATGGAAGAGATAAAGTTTCAATAGATAAAAAAGTAAAATATGACAAAGAATATTTAGATAATGTATCACCATGGCTTGATATTAAAATCATGTTTTATACTATTTTTAAGCTATTTCAAACAGAAGACGTTTTAGACGAAAAAAAAAAACAAAATAAAATAAATAATAATTACAATAAAAAACTAAAATATGATAATAAGTAATTTTTAAAACATTCAGGTTTATATTCTTGAATGTTTAATATTGTAACTGCATTATACAAGGAGGTAATCTTAATGAAAGGTATCATTTTAGCTGGAGGGTCGGGAACAAGGCTCTATCCACTTACCATTGTTACTAGCAAGCAATTATTGCCAGCTTATGATAAACCAATGATATATTACCCTTTATCAACTTTGATGTTAGCTGGAATTAAAGACATTTTAATAATATCCACACCTCATGATATACCTAATTTTCAAAAACTTTTAGGAGATGGAGATGAATTTGGTATAAATCTATCCTACAAAGTACAACCTACTCCTGACGGCCTTGCGCAAGCCTTTATTTTAGGAGAAGATTTCATCGGAAATGATAATTGTGCTATGATATTAGGTGATAATATTTTTTATGGAAATGGATTTGGAAAAATATTAACTGAAATCTCTAAAAAAGAATCTGGAGCTACAATATTTGGATACTACGTTGAAGATCCAACAAGCTTTGGAGTTGTTGAGTTTGACAATTATGGCAAGGTAATATCTGTTGAAGAAAAGCCAAAATTCCCAAAGTCAAATTACGCTATTACTGGCTTATATTTTTATGATAATAAAGTAGTTGAATACGCTAAATCTTTAAAACCTAGCTTAAGAGGAGAGCTTGAAATAACAGATTTAAATAGCATCTATCTTAAAGAAGGAAATTTAAATGTAGAATTACTTGGCAGAGGTTATGCTTGGCTTGATACAGGCACTATGGATTCTCTTCTAAGCGCTTCTGATTTTGTTAGAATGGTTGAAGTAAGGCAAGGCTTAAAAATATCAGCACCAGAAGAAATTTCTTATAAAAAAGGCTGGATTTCATCAGATAAACTTTTAGAGATTTCTCAAAAATATGGTAAATCACCATATGGTAGCCATTTAAAAAAGGTTGCTGAGGGCAAAATTCACTATTAAAATTATTTATTTAGAGGTGTTAATTTTGAATATAGTTAAGACATTTATTTGTGATTTGTTTATTATTGAACCTAAAGTTTTTGAAGATAATAGAGGATGGTTTATGGAGACATATTCTTTTAATTGTTTAAAGGATCATGGCATAAATATTAATTTTGTTCAAGATAACCATTCTTTTTCAAAAAACAAAGGAGTTTTAAGAGGACTACACTTTCAAAATAATCCCTTTGCTCAAACAAAATTGTTTAGGTGCACTAAGGGTATAATACAAGATGTAGCTGTGGACCTTAGAAAAGGCTCACCCACTTATAAAAAATGGTTTTCCATTGAACTTTCAGCATCAAATAAAAAACAATTATTAATTCCAAAAGGCTTTGCTCATGGGTTTTTAACTTTATCAGATGATGTAGAAGTAGAGTATAAAGTAGATGAGTTTTATAATAAAGAACATGATCGAAGCATTAGATTTGATGATGATGAAATTAATGTAGAATGGGCTATAAAAGAACCTATTTTATCAGATAAAGATAAAAATGCTCCTTTTTTAAGGGACTCAGATATTAATTTTATTTTATAGAGGTGGAAAAATGAAAATTTTAGTCACAGGTGGTGCAGGATTTATTGGTGCAAATTTTATTTATTATTTGCTAGATAAATATCCTGATTATAACATCGTTTGCCTTGATAAACTTACCTATGCAGGAAACTATGATACTTTAAAGGATGCCTTAAAATCTCCTAATTTTAAATTTTTTAAAGGAGATATTGCTGATAGGGATTACGTTTATAGTTTATTTGAAAATGAAAAATTTGATATAGTAGTTAATTTCGCAGCTGAGTCACATGTTGATAGGTCAATAAAAGATCCAGAGGTATTCGTTAAGACCAATGTTTTAGGCACTTTAGTGCTTTTAGACGCAAGTTTAAAATTTAATATAAAGAGATATCATCAAGTATCTACAGATGAAGTATATGGAGACCTTCCAATTGATAGAAAGGACTTGTTTTTCACTGAACAAACTCCAATACATGCATCTTCACCTTATTCTGCATCAAAAGCATCATCTGACCTTTTAGTATATGCATATTTTAGAACATATGGTTTACCAATTACCCTATCTAGATGTTCAAATAATTATGGATATTATCAGTTTCCTGAAAAACTCATACCTCTTATAATAACAAGAGCCTTAAATAATGAATCCCTTCCTGTTTATGGCAAAGGAGAAAATATAAGAGATTGGTTATTTGTTGAGGATCATTGCAGCGCTATTGATGCTATTATTCATAATGGAAAGCTTGGCGAAACTTATAATATTGGTGGCCATAATGAAAAAACCAATTTAGAAGTTGTTAAAACTATTTTAAAAGAGCTTAATAAACCTGAAAGTTTAATTACCTTTGTTAAAGATAGATTAGGCCACGATTTAAGATATGCTATAGACAACACAAAAATAAATACAGATCTCTCTTGGCATCCTAAATATACATTTGAAGAAGGCATTAAATTAACTGTGAAATGGTATTTAGACAATAAAGATTGGTGGGAAAAGATATTAAATGGTCAGTACAAAGACTATTATGATGATATGTACTCTAATAGGTGATTGATTATGGAGGAGAAAATGAAAATATTAGTTACAGGTATTAAAGGTCAATTAGGCTATGATATAGTAAAGCTTTTAAATGAAAAATCTATTGAGTGCGTTGGCGTAGATATTGATGATTTTGACTTAACCTCTGAAAAAGATGTTAGAAATTATATATTAAATTATTCTCCTACTTCTGTTATTCACTGCGCTGCATATACTGCCGTGGATAAAGCTGAAGATAATAAAGAAATTTGTTATAATGTAAATGTTTCTGGAGTATCACACATTTCTAAGGTTTGCGCCGAAATTGGAGCAAGTCTTATGTATTTTAGCACAGATTATATTTTTGATGGCAAAAAAGATTCTTCTTTTGAAATCTACGACGCTCCAAATCCTATAAATTATTATGGATATACAAAATACCAAGGTGAACTTAAAGTAATGGAAGCATTGAAAAATTATTTTATTTTGCGTATTTCATGGGTATTTGGTTTAAATGGCAATAACTTCATAAAGACTATGCTTAAACTTTCTTCAGAAAAGGAGCATATTGATGTAGTTAACGATCAAATTGGATCTCCTACTTATACAAGAGATTTGGCAAATTTAGTTATTGATATGATTCAAACAAAGAAATATGGAATTTACCATGCATCAAATGAGAACTTTTGCAGCTGGTATGATTTTGCCTGTGAAATATTTAAAGAAAGCAATATAAATATTGCTGTAAATCCAATAACTAGTGATAAATTTATTACTAAAGCTAAAAGACCTTTTAATTCAAGGCTTTCAAAAAAATCTTTAACAGAAAATGGTTTTAGTTTGCTTCCTACTTGGCAAGATGCAGTTAAGCGTTATTTAGAGGAAAGCAAAAGATCCTAAGCAAATGATAACTAACTCCAGCGTACCGGAGGCTTTACGAGCATTAGGTACGCATTCATTTTTAAAAAAGAAAGGAGATACTGCTTTCCTCCACATATCTTAAGATAGTGGTATCCAGCAGCACAGATTGATGAAAAACACTATTGTGTCTGCATGTATAGTAACTTTTAACAATGGCCACAAAGTAATTGAAACTATTGAATCTATTTTAGAATATACTAAAGGAGTAGATTTAAAGCTTTACATCGTAGATAATAATTCCACAGACAATACAACTGATTTAATTAAAGAAAGTTATCCAAATTTAACAATTATAAAAAACACAGTTAATAACGGCTTTGGTCATGGCCATAATACTATAATTCCCTATTTAGATTCAAAATATCATGCTATTATAAATCCTGATATAATTATAGATTATGATGTTATTGCTAATCTTGTAGATTACTTAGATGAAAATGATGAAATTGGCATGATTGCTCCTCAAATTTTGCTTCCAGATGGCAGCATCCAAGTTACAGGCAAAAGATATCCTACTTGGAAAGCAGTTTTAGCAAGAAATGTTCCATTTAATATATTCACTTCTTATTTAAAAGAATATGAAATGGCTGATGTTGATTTATCTAAACCAACCAAAATTGAATCTGCTTCTGGATGTTTTTTAATCATTAGAACTAGCCTTTTTAAAGAGCTTAAAGGATTTGATGAGAGTTTCTTTCTTTATTTTGAAGATACAGATTTAACTAGAAGAGTAAATGAAATTAGCTCTACAGTGTATTATCCATATGAATCTGTGCACCATAAGTGGGAAAGATCAAGTGCTAAGAGCTATAAATATAAATTTATTATAATAAAATCATTTTTAAAGTATACAAAAAAATGGAAAAATAAAAGGTCAAATTATTAATTGACCTTTATTTAACTTCTAAATATCATTTTAATGCCCTTTTGAGCCATGTTTTTAAAAAATATTAATTTAGATTTAGCATTTTTATCTTTATATTTCGATTTATTTTCTGCATAATCTTTATCTATAGAAATTTTTACATTGTTAACTATATATTTTAATTTATAAAAATAATCAATTTGATTATCTATAAATCTACCTATGTTTTCTTTATATTGTTTGTATAAATTATTATCATTAATTAAATCGCATATTATATTTTTTAAATCATCATGATTTTTTTTATTTATTAATATTATGGCATCTTTATTTTCTAAACCATCAGGTAAATAATTAAAAGAAGAGCTTATAATTAATTTTTTCTTCTCAATATAATCTTTTAAACTGCCCTTAGGCTTAAATCTAGACTTTAATGTATCATTGCATATTTGTAAAATAATTTTAGCTTTATCTATATAGCTGTTTCTCTCTTTGTTATCTTTATATTTAGCCAAATAGATATTTTCATATTCTGATGATGAATTAATTTTATCAATAATACTCTTAAATTTTATATTTAAATCTTCATCATCTTTAAATATTATTTTTAAATCTACATCTTTTAAACCTGCAAAGCAATTAAGAATGTATTCAATATCTGTTTCATCATCCAGTTCACAAAGAACATAATTTTCCTCAAAATCGCTAGCCTCTTTAGAAATATATTGCACATCAATAGCATCTATAATATTTCTTAATTTATTATCTTCTCTATATAAAATTGGATTTACTCTATTATAAACGCTTAGCATTCCTATCCAATAGTTTTTTTGCATTTCTGAAGCACATAAAAAATAATCGCACTCAAACACATTTTTTCTAATTGCGTCTTTGCTTTTTTCATAAATTTTATCAATAGAAAATGGGTCATATCCATCAAATATTATAGGTATTTTACTGTTTACTTTAAATTTCAATTTTCCCAGTATCTCCCCATTGACTATCACAACATCGCTTACTTTATATAATTTTTCTAATTTTTCTTCATCACCATCTATTAAATTAAAACTGTTATTGTCAGATAAAATTTTATTTTCTCCCTTTGGCAAATATAAATTCACATCATTTTCGCTACATAGATGTTTAGCAAATTCAAACAATCTTAAATGTGAAAATGAGGAATTATCATTTAAATTAAAATCAGATATTATCAATACTTTTTTCACATTTAATTCCCTACTTTCTTTGGTTTTTTTATAAATGGTATTTTGCATACAATAAATGCTGCCAAAGAAGTTATTGCTATCCACATTAAGAACATTACAACATTTAAAGAATTAAAGTTTAAAACAACATCTCTATATAAAGTAAAAGTAAGAGCAAGTGGGTTATAATTAAACAAAACATAAATCCAATTAATATTTAAAAAGGACATATTAAACAATATTGGTAAAACAAAAACTAAAAATGGCAATATTCCTATCCAAATTCTATTTAATCGCATTGGCTTTTTCTTAGCCATTATCATGGTGATCATTAAAAGTAACAATATTACAGCAGTAATATTAACATAAGATAATATGCACCAAAAAATATTTAATAAAGAAATATTATGATAAATAAACGCTATAACGTTAAAAATTAAATAAATAGGTAAATAAAAGGCTGTATATACTATTATCATTGCAGCAGCGTCACAAAAGCATACTACAATGCTAGAAGATGTTAAATTTAAAACGCTGTAAGAAAAATATCCTCTAATTGTCCTATCTAAAAAAAAGTAAGGTATAAGTCCTGATACTAAAAAAAACACATAATTTTCTTGATTGACCTTCAATATTTCTTTAAATATCACAAAATAAAACAAAAAGAATAAAATTATCTTTAGGTTGTTTTTAATATATTGCTTAATGGATGGAAACCCTGTAAAACTCAAGTTAACTAATATTCTAGATTTAAAATAATGTCTATGAGTCCATATGGATTCATCCTGTGATACAGGCACAACCTTTTCAGGCACATTTAACTTTGTTATTACATCTTTGCTAAATTTTTCTTCCAAAGGTTTAATCACTTTATTCCACCTTAATGTATTTTTATACCAAAGTATGTTGTCTTTACATGTGTTATAAAATTCCTCATCCTCTATAAGCTTTATTATGGCATTTTTACAACCTTCTACATCCTGATTTTCAATGGTAATTCCTAATTTATGATTTTCAATTTCATCTGCAAAAAAGTCACCTTTAGTAGATATTATTGGTAAATTGCACCATAAATAATCTAATACCCTAGTTCTAAAAGAAAATCTTGTTTCAAGATGGTCATAATGACAACTTATTCCTATAAAAGATTCTAAGAAATAATTCTCTCTATCATCATATTCAACCCAGTCCATATTAAAAAACACATGTGAATCTCTAATTCCTAATTCTTCAGCAAGCTCTACAGATTTATTTAAAATCTCCATCTCCTGTATATCTGGGTTAGGATGCTTAACTCCAAGGAAAAAAAGCTTCACATCATCACGAGTTTTAGATAATTCATATACAGCCTTTATTACAGTTATTGGATCAAACCAATTCCAAACTCCTCCACCCCAAATAATTACCTTATCATTTTCTTTAAGATTTTTTATTTTTGTACTAAGAAGTTTCTTAGAAAGCACAGGTTCCCTATTAGTTATTCCAAATGGAACAATATCAATAACATTATTTATATCATCACTATTATCTAATTTCCCATAAGCCTTAAGCATTCCAAGCCAAAATTGCTTTTGAGTTTCGCTTGCACAAATAAAAAAATCGCCTAATCTTATTTGTTCAAGCAATATATTAAGCACATCATTAAACATTTCCATATCTGTATTTATCGGAATATGTTTTCTTACTTCAAGAACTTCTATTGTAAAAGGGTCGTATAAATCAACAACAATAAATTTACCCTTTGCAGCATTCTTTATTGGTGGAAAGAACTCTAAGATAAATCCTTGAAATATTAGCACTTCACAATTCCCAAATGCTTCTAATAGATCTTTAGGATCTTTATGAGTGAAATTAACTATTTTAAAGTTCTCTTTAGCCATATCTAAATCAGATTTTCCTAACGCTGCTAAGGTAACATCAAATTCTTTACTTAATTCTCTTGCAAACTCTAAATATCTAATACCTGGACCAGCCATTTTATTTCCTACAGGATCAGATATAACAAGCAAAATTTTTATTTTTGAGGTTAAAAAGCTTTCATTGAAATTAAAAGCTTTTATAGCTTTTTTTAAAGAATTATAATGACCTAAGCTATTTTCTGTTAAAAGTAAATTTTTCATTGGATCATCTATAAATTTTTTAAATATAAATTCATCGCTTTGTTTTCGGTTTTTTTGTATAAAATCCCTTTTAGGAATCATTTTATATACATTATTCAAAAAATCTCCAGTACTTTGAAGCAAAACTTCATTAGGATACATGGATGGGCCACTGCTATTTAAATAATTTCTAACCATAATAGAAGTTAAAACCATATTTTCTGAATACTGCTTCTCATAATTTTTATATATAGTAAATAATGAATTTGTGGCAAAAAGATTTAATATGAAATTTCTGTTCATGTTCTTAGATGTGCTGTTATGCTTATGGTAGCATATAGCACTTGAGCAAAATCTTATTTTATAGCCAAGGATCCAAAGGCGCCAACCAAGATCGCAATCTTCATAATATGCAAAGTAATCATCATCAAACCCACCAACATAAGTAAATATATCCCTTCTAATTAACATGGCTCCACCACAAGCAAATAAAATATCTTTATCAGATATTTCTTCACTAAATTCCTCAATATCTTTCCCATGATCAATTTGATAACCATGGCCATATATATTTAAATTTCCACCTATAAAATCTAGTCTGCTTCCATCCCAATTAAGAATCTTGCTTCCAGCACATACATAACTTTCATCATTGCACTTATCTAAGGTTTCAAACATATCATTTAGCCAATTCGGATCTAATTTCATATCATTATTAATAAGAGCTAAATATTCACCAGTAGCAATTTTAGAAGCATCATTATTTGGTTTTGCAAAACCTTCATTAGTTTTATTTTTTATTATTTTAGCATTTGGATAATATTTTTCTAAAAATTCTACCGATCCATCATTTGAGCCATTATCAACAACAACAAACTCCAATTTATCTTTTGGATAATTCAAATCCTTTAAAGCTACAAAACAATTTTCAAGATGGCTTTTACCATTATAATTAACTATTATAAATGATACTTTTTTATTAAAATCCATATTTATCTACTCCTAAGTTAAAAATCCCAATCGCAATCAACCCTAATTTTACCTTGTTCTTTAATATTGCTTTCCATTATATTAAAAACATAATGTTTTTTCCTGTAATCATATATTTCTCTATTTTCTTCATCTTCACTCAATAGAGAAATTGATACATAGTAATTTGCAGAAATAAGACCTGGATTTTTCACAACAATTGAAATAAAATTAACATCATGAATTTGTGTATACACTATTCCATCTTGATAAGATGATTTTTTTATAAGCAAAAAATCTTCTGCAGTATATATTTCAAAATCTATTACAGCAGATTTTACATCCTGATTTTTTTTAAACTCAATGTTTATTTTAAAATCCTCACCTGGCTCAAATACATTTCTAACATGGCCTTTTAAATCAGAAAAATAAACTTTTGTTATTTCAACTTTTCTATTTCCTACTATTTCATCATTTGCAAATTCTAAAGCTTTATGCACATCAAATTTCACAAAAGCTTTATCATCTTGGTGGGCTTCTTCAATTTGTGAATTAGAAGCATTTTCTAGGTATATTTTATTTACAAGCTTTAAGTATAATCCTATCATCTTTTCAGGGCTTCCCTCAGTGAAATATCCGCCCCGCTTTATAAAAAAAACTCTAGAACAAATTTTTCTTACAGATGCCATATCATGAGATACAAACACTATAGTTTTTCCCCTATTTTTAAAATCTATTATCCTATCTATACACTTCTTTTGAAAGGAGGCATCACCTACTGATAATACTTCATCAACAAGAAGTATATCAGGGTCTACCGAAGTTGCAACAGAAAAAGCAAGCCTCATATACATACCGGAGGAATAATTTTTCACAGCGCTATCCATAAATTCTTCAAGCTCTGCAAATCTAACTATTTCATCATATCTTGCCTCTATTTCCTGCTTTTTAAGCCCTAAAATAGATCCATATAAAAATACATTTTCTCTGCCTGTTAAATCTGCTTGAAATCCTATCCCAACTTCTAATAAAGATGCAATACTGCCATAAACCTCTATCTCTCCAGAATTAGGGTATAATATTTTAGATATTAATTTTAAAGTGGTGCTCTTCCCTGTTCCATTTTCTCCAATTATACCAATGGTTTCCCCACTGTATATTTTAAAAGATGTATCCTTTATTACAGAAACCTTATTTATCTCCATTTTATTTCTATTTAAAAGCCTATTAACAAAACTTTCCTTTAAAGAACTAGACTTATTTTTATATATATTAAAGTATTTTGTTACATCTTTAAATTCAATCATCAACATAATTTTGACCCTCTTTTCTAAATCTCTTCAGCAAAAGTTTTTTCTCTAGATTTAAACATCTTAAATCCTATGACAAAAACAATAATTGAAATTATAGTAAACAATATTAATTCTTTAAAATTTGGATTTGTTTTACCATATGTAACATCTCGTATGCATTCAATTATGGAAGTCATTGGATTTATAAGTATTACTTTTTTCATGATTTCTGGAATATTAGATAATTGTCTAGAGTAAATTATAGGCGTTAAGTACATCCATGGAAGAAAAATCACTTCAGTTAAATGCTGAACATCTCTATATCTTGCATTTAAAGATGAAAGTATAAGCGATAATCCTATAGTGAAAAAAACTAATAAAACAAGTAAAAAAGGAAGCCATAAAATATATATTGTTAAATATTTAAAAACTATTAAAAATATAAATAAAACACCTAAAGATATTACAAAATTCACAAAATTAAAAAGTACCGAAGAAATTGGCACTATTTCCCTTGGAAAGTAAACTTTTTTAATAAGATTGGAATTGCTATTAACTGATGAAGTTGCCCCCATAACAGAAGTATTAAAAAAAATCCAAGGAAGCAGTCCTGCAGCTAAAAATATAGTAAAATCCTTAATATCACTTTTAAAAACATATGTAAATATTATGCTATAAACAGTGAGCTGCATTATTGGATTTAAAAAGGACCATAAAAAACCTAAAATGGAACTTTTATATTTTAATTTTAAGTCTTTCATAGTTAAATTTTTTAATAATTCTCTATGTAAAAAAAGTTCTTTTATTTCATTTACCATAACTCGCTCCTTAAACGTAATTAATTCTACAACTACCCCATTAAGTTTACTAGAAAGTAATAAAAATATCAATATAATCCAAACTACAATTATATAGTATAGTATTGCTTCTAAAATACAGTATAATGTAATTATTATTTTTACATTGAAAATAGAAAGGATGCATAAAATGATCTCAATATGCATGGCTACATATAATGGTGCTAATTTTATTATAGACCAATTAGACTCAGTTATATCACAATTAAATAAAAATGATGAAATTATCATAGTAGATGATTGTTCAAATGATAATACAGTAAAAATTATACAAGAAGCCTATGGAGAAAGAGTTAATATATGCATAAATAATAATAATATAGGAGCCATTAAAAGCTTTGAAAAAGCCATTTCAAAGGCATCAGGAGATATAATATTTTTATGCGACCAAGATGATATATGGTTTAATAATAAAGTGGAAATAGTTTTAAAAAGCTTTAATTCCATTAACACATGGATAGTAGTCCACGATGCCTACGTTTTAAATGGTGATCTTAAAAAAATAAATGACTCTTGGAACATATATAATGGAAATAACAAGCAAGGCATCTTTAAAAATATTATTAAAAATAGTTTTACAGGAGCATGTATGGCATTTAGAAAGGAATTATTAAAAGAAATACTTCCATTTCCAAAAGAAATTGAAATGCATGATCAATGGATTGCACTTGTTTGTATGCTAAATAAAAAAAATATATCATATATAAATAAGCCATTGATGAATTATATAAGGCATGGAAACAATGCTACAGGAATAAAGAAAAGATCCACATTAACAATATTAAAAGGAAGATTAAATACAATAAAGGCTATAATAAAGTATAAATTTAAGAATAAAAACCAAATTTGGCAATTTTTTTAACTTGATAAAATCTTAGGAATATTGTATTATTATCTTAAAGATAAACACATCTTGCGTTTATAATACAAACCCTTTATACAGGGGGGCGTATTTGGTTTCGACGGGGATGAGTGGTTCTTAGAAAGCGAGTCGAGGGGTCCATGGACCCGCGTTAAAAAACTGTGGAATTAAATATAAACGCAAATAATAACGAAAATTTAGCTTTAGCTGCTGCTTAAGCAGCTACGTTCTACCTAAGAGTCCCACGGCTTAGGATAGGGCGTCGACTAGTGGGGAACTACTCTATGTAAGCTTTGCCATAGAGTAGACTTTATGAAGCTACTGAAGCTTTTATCCTGTCAGTAGGAGAGAAGTAGAGGGAACGTTAAAATACTGACTGCACTCGGAGATGTCTAGGTATTACTATTTTCGGACGGGGGTTCAACTCCCCCCGCCTCCATTTTTGATTTTAATTTAATAAGAAATATTAATAATACCTTATAGAATAATTCTATGAGGTATTATTTTTATAAGGAGTATTTGTCTCAGCTAATCTCACTTATGTCCTCTTTATTATATATCTTGTATTCAAACCAATCACAAGCTTACTGAAATTTCCATAGAATATATACAAGCATACTAATGCTTATTTATATTTTAGAAAATTGGTCAGAAAGGTGATTAAAAAAATGGAGGAACTAAATTTAAGAAAAATAACCCCTGTAAACGGGTTTGATAAAAACGACAGAAATAATGCAAAACAGAACAATTATGCGTGGAGCATGGCAGAATTCGGAAATCATATTTATATTGGCACAGCACGAAACACATTTTATATTGGCCTTAAAAGTTATGGTTTTATACCACCAAAAGAATATACCCCAGAGGATCCAATAGATATGGGGACTGAAATTTGGAGATGCTGTAAATATTGTAAATATAAAAAATGGGAACGTGTTTTTAAAGCTAGTGAAGAGGAACAAATATTAGGTATTAGATGTTTTATTGAGTATAAAGGAACATTGTACGGAGGATGCCATACGCTTCTTGACAAACCATATTTGACAGTTACAGATGATGGCAAAAATTGGTCTTTAATACCGGCAGGTATTCCAGATAAATTTGGAACAAGGTCTATGGCAATTCACAAAGGTAGATTGTATATTGGTGCAACTGATGCTTCAAATGTTGGAGGACAAGAAACTTTCTTGTATTCAAGCGATAATCCAAAAGAATATTTTAATAAAGTAAACGTTGCAAGCATTAAAGGTGAGATAACATCTATGATAAGCTTTAATGGTTATTTATATATTGGAACATCACCATCAGGTGGTTTTGAAATTTGGAAATCCAAAGATCCTGAAAGTGGAATTTGGGAATTAGTAGTTGATAAAGGTGCAGGTGATGCGCTAAATGAAATTCCTATTAGCATGGAAATATATAACGACCATATTTATGTTGGAAGCGCAATTTGGATGGCCATAAGAAGCACAAATTCTGATCAAAAATTCGTCCCTCTTAAAGGTTTTGATGTTATAAGAATTTCAAAACATGATAAGTGGGAATTAATTGTAGGAAGTGAGCCATTAATACCAACAACACCAACTACAGGCCAAAGAAATAAAGGTGCCTATCCATCAGGATTTGGTAATATTTTTAATTCTTATTGCTGGCAAATCAAAACTTTAGAAAATAGACTTTATATAAGCTCATGGGATTCTTCTAAAGCTTTTTATACTATAGTAAATAATTTTCTTCAAAGCAGTAATCCTGAAACAGATAAAGATGATGAAGTGTTAAAAGATTTTATAAATGCATACCTTAAATATTTACTTTCAAATAAAGAAAATAATTTTAATTTTTCAGGTTGGATAAAAGCTTTTATAAAAAGCATATCAAAATTACCAGAAAATTTCGGATTTGACTTTCACGGTTCAAAAAATGGATTTTCATTTGAAACAATCAGCTTAGATGGTTTTGATAACTCTAATAATTATGGCATCAGAACATTGCTTCCAGTGGATGATAAATTATATATAGGAACAGCCAATCCAGTAGAAGGCTGTGAAATATGGACATTGCAAGAAGAAAAATGTTGCTAATTCTTAGATAAACAATAAACCAGAACTCATTGACAAAAAAATATTGTCATGAGTTCTGGTTTCATTTAAAGCTTCATAACATGCTCTTTAAATTTATTTCCTCTAACTTCAAAGTTCTTAAACATATCAAAGCTTGAGCAAGCAGGAGCAAGAAGGACCACATCACCTTTTTGTGAAATTAAAGAAGCTCTTTTAACAACATCCTCTAAAGTATCTTCAACATAAATCTCTACTTTATCTTTAAGCACTTCTTTAATTTTATACTTAGTTTCCCCAAATAAAATAGCTACTTTAATTTGATGAGCCTTTTCTAAAAGTGGCTCAAAAGAAAGATTTTTATCATGGCCTCCTAAAATTAAAATCACATCTTGATCAAAGGCAGATAGAGCTGCTACAGTTCTAGTTGGGCTTGAAGAAATGGAATTATTATAATATTTTACTCCCCTAACTTCTCTTATAAATTCATTTCTATGGACAACTCCCTTAAAAGTCTTTGCAACATATCTCATAGTATCATGACTTACATCATCGTGCACTGTAAGAAACGCTGCAATCATATTTTCAAGATTGTACTCCCCTTTAACGAGAACCTCATTACGATCTACAACTTTTTCTCCAAATAAATAAATAGTTCCATTGTCTATAAATCCACTGGCATATTTATCATTTTTGCTAAAAGTTAAGACCTTTCCTTTAGCTTCCTCAATAAAGGATCTAGTTATTTCATTATCAGCATTTAAAATTAACTCATCATTTTCCTTTTGAAATTTAAAAATATTTCTTTTAGCTTCAATATATTCATCCATATCCTTATGAATGTCTAAATGATTTGGAGTTACATTTGTAATAATAGCAACTTCAGGAGATTCATTAATGGTCATAAGCTGAAAACTAGACAATTCTAATACAACTTTATCTTCTTTTTTTATATTATTTATTTCAGAAAGAAGCGGATTTCCAATATTTCCTCCTACATAAGTATTATAGCCCTCATGCTTTAAAAGTTCATAAATAAGCGAAGTAGTTGTAGTTTTTCCATCGCTTCCTGTTACTCCATATATTTTTGCTGGACAATATTTAATAAATTCCTCCATTTCAGATGTAATATATGCATTTTCCTTTTTAGCATTAATTAGCGCATCTGAATCAATTCTCATAGATGGAGTTTTAAATATTATTTCAAAGCCCTTTAAATGACTTAAATAATCATTTCCTAAAATAAATTCTATTCCTAATTTTTTTAAATCCTTAGCTTCTTTATCAAGCTCTTCAAACTCCTTTATATCAAAGGCTGTGACTTTAGCAGATAATTTAACAAGCATAGATATTAATGGTATATTGCTAATGCCTATTCCAACTACTGCTACCTTTTTATTTTTTACCATGTTAATAAAATTAACAAAGTTTTCTTTCATAAAATCCTCCCAAAATTGTTACCAAATTGTAAACATAAAAAAGCGAATTAAGCAAAATATCCAAATTATTGTTTAATTACAAATAAAATAAAAATGAATGCAAGTAATAAAATCAAAAAAATTACCATAATTGTCAGAATATTTAAACTTATTGTCTAAATATTGAATTAAATCCAAAAATTTGATATCATTATATTGTGCCGTAAGGAAATATTATATAATTCCCCAAGTTCTATTAGACATATAACATATCCCCATGATTAAACCCAATTTGCTGGATCGCATCCAGCATTTTTTTTATTTAAAATTCTAATTTTTTATTTACAAAATCAATAATTTCGCTTAAACTCATTCTGCTTTGTTCCATAGTATCCCTATCCCTTAAGGTCATTGTCTCATCTTCTAGAGTTGTGTAATCAATAGTTACACAAAAAGGAGTTCCAATTTCATCTTGTCTTCTATATCTTTTTCCCACAGTTCCAGTTTCATCAAATTCGCAATTAAAATATTTGCGCAATTTTTCATATATCTCTTCAGCTTTAGGAGAAAGTTTTTTAACAAGCGGTAAAACAGCAATTTTTACAGGAGCTAAAAATGGATGAAGTCTTAAAACTACTCTAGTTTCATCCTTTACATTTTCCTCATCATAAGCATCGCATAAAAAGCTTAATGCCACTCTATCTGCTCCAAGGGCAGGCTCTACAGTATACGGAATATATCTTTCATTAGTATCTGGATCTAAGTAGCTAAGGTCAACTCCTGAATGCTCAATATGCTGTTTTAAATCGTAATCTGTTCTGTCTGCAATTCCCCAAAGCTCTCCCCAGCCAAAAGGATATAAAAATTCTATATCCGTAGTTGCTACGCTATAAAATGATAATTCTTCTTTAGCATGGTCTCTAAATCTTAGGCTTTCCTTTTTCATGCCTAAACTAATAAGAAAATTCATGCAAAATTCTTTCCAGTATGAAAACCACTCTAAATCCGTTCCAGGTTTGCAGAAAAATTCCATTTCCATTTGCTCAAATTCTCTAGTTCTAAATATAAAATTTCCTGGAGTTATTTCATTTCTAAATGATTTTCCTATTTGGCATATTCCAAAGGGCAATTTTTTTCTCGATGTTCTTTGAACATTTTTAAAATTCACAAATATTCCTTGAGCAGTTTCTGGCCTTAAATATAATTCAGATTGAGAATCTTCTGTTACACCTTGGAATGTTTTAAACATTAAATTAAACTTTCTAACGTCAGTAAAATTATTCCTTTTACAATTAGGGCATGGAATTTTATTATCATCAATATATTTTTTTAATTCTTCATTGCTCCATCCATCACATGATTTTTCTTCACCAGTTTTTTCATGTATATAATCTTCAACAAGCTTATCTGCTCTAAATCTTGTTCTGCAATCCTTACAATCCATTAATGGATCTGAAAAACCTCCAACATGTCCTGAAGCTACCCAAATTTCTCTATTCATTATAATGGCAGAATCTAATCCAACATTGTATTTATTTTCTTGTGCAAACTTTTTCCACCACGCTCTTTTAACATTGTTTTTAAACTCAACCCCATATGGGCCAAAATCCCATGAATTCGCAAGTCCTCCATATATTTCTGAACCAGAATAAATAAATCCTCTGTTTTTACAAAGTGCCACGATTTTTTCCATGTTCTTTTTTGTTTCCATATTAATAATCCTCGCTTTCAAAAAATAAAAAAGCAATACCATGAAGGGACCAAAATTTTGGCGGTTCCACCCTTCTTGACAATTGCCCATCTCTTAAAACTATATGCTCAAAAACCCCATTCAAAGGAATCAAGTAGCTGCTTACACCAAGCTGCAGCCTCTCTTAAAATGAATGTCCTTTTACTCATTTTTTCATAGCATTTTTATTTATATTTTAATTATTATACCATAGCTTTAAATTTATTCAATATCTTAATTTTTCTTTATTTATCCTATCAAGCTCTCTTTTAGCATCTCTCTCAAGCATTGCATCTCTTTTATCATAATTGTGTTTACCTTTTGCTATTCCTAAGCTTAATTTTACCCTTCCGTTTTTTAAATATAAGCTTAGAGGAATTAAAGTATAACCCTTTTGTTCAGATGCAGTTCTCAATCTACTTATTTCAGATTTATGAAGGAGAAGTTTTCTTTCCCTTAAAGGATCTTTATTAAATATATTTCCCTTTTCATATGGGCTAATATGCATATTGCTTACAAAAATTTCTCCATTCCTTATAAATGCATAACTATCCTTTAAGTTAGCTTTACCTCCCCTTATAGATTTTACCTCCGTTCCTACTAATTCAATTCCTGCTTCCAGTGAATCTTCTATAAAGTAATCGTGCCTTGCTTTTCTGTTTTCAGCTAAATTCTTATTTTTATTTTTGTCCCCTGCCATTTCACTCACCTTTGTATCAATATAAAGTAATTATACCCTAAAATTAAAATCATATCTATTATCTAAAATTAATTTGTTGTTGAATCTTGAGCATCTGCTGTATATATTCAACTATTCTATTAAATGTTAAGTATCTCGTCCAAAGTAACTAGCAATATATTATCAAATTTTTTCGCCTCTTGTATAACAGATTCTGAAAATCCACTTTTTGAAAACAATATATATAATGTACTATTTCGTTTTTCACGGAAAATATCAGCTTTTAAGCGTAAATCATTTAAAACCAAAAAGTCTAAAAGCTCATTCCTCCACTTACATTCACAAAATATGTAGTCATTGTTATCCTTTGCTACTAAATCAATTTCTACTTGCTTATGCTTTTTTGAATCTGTTCCCCACCAGCGACCAATATCTGAAAATAATATTGGCAATTTTCCTTTGCTGTTTTGATACAGAAGATAATCCCTACAAACAATTTCAAACACATGCCCCATGTAATTATTATAATCAGGCTTAATGCGCTTTTCCCATATAATCTCCTGTGCATCTGTTTCAAGCAATGTTTTATTACTTGAAACATATCGATACCAAAAACGAAACATTAAATCCGATATTTGATACAGCGTTTTTCGCGAAGAAGCTTTTTCTCCAAAAGGCACCTCTTTATAAACAATTCCTAATTCTCGCAATATACTAATATATTTCAAACATTTGGCAGAATCTTCTCCTGTTTTTGTGGAAATTTCATTAATTTTAGATGCTCCATTTGCTATAGCCTCAATAATAGCACAATAAATACCAGGCTCTTGTACTTCCTGCCTCAAAAGTAGAAGCGGTTCTTCATATAAATAACCAATAGGTGTCAAAAATAAATCTATGATATTTTGTTTTAAAGACTTTTCTTTGCGTATATATTGAAGGTACATTGCTGTACCACCAAAGGCCCCATAAAACATAAGTTTTTCTTCTTGGCTAAATTCATTAAAAAAACGAATACTTGTTTTATAATCAAAAGGTTTCATATGAAGTTGAGCAGTTCGTCTTCCAAACAGAGGGCTCTTAGAACCTAAAACTTCTTTCTCCATAAACCCTACATAGCTGCCACACAACACAATAAACAACTTTCCAGTTTTAAGTTTATGATCTATTAAGTGTTGAAATATAGACAATAATGATGAGTTGATACCTGCTAAATAGGGAAACTCGTCTAGTACAACAATTAAAGGATTTTGTGTCTGTTTGTTATTTATAAAATTTAAAGCATTTTCCCAAGATGCAAACGGTTCTAATGTAGTTTCTTTATAATGAGAAAACACTATGTTTGAAAATTTTTCAAGATTTATTTTTTCATTGCTTTGCTCTGCAGAATAAAAAATAGTTTCCTTCCCCTTGCAAAATTCCTTTAAAAGAGTTGTTTTTCCAACACGTCTGCGGCCATATAATATAAATAACTGAAATTTATTTTGCTTATACAATTCATTTAAATAAGCAATTTCTCTTTCTCTTCCAATGAACATATTTTCACTTCCAAACATCTATAATTTACTTTAAAGTAATTTACTTTGAAGTAAATATATTTGATTTTTATTAAAAAATCAAGCTTACATCCTTATAAAAAGTAAAATAAACAGGCAAAGGAATGCTCCCCGCCTGCTTAAATAATTCAAATTCTATTTAATTGTCATAAGCTTTCATAGCAATATGATATGCTTGCATTACTGAAACACCAATTGGAAGAAGACCACACAAAATAGCACTTTCCACTTCAGATCGCGTAGCTCCAAGTTCTTTAATAATTTTCACATGGACCTCAATACCTTCATACTCTTTAATAGCCACTAAATATGCTATATAAACAAGCTGAAAAGCTTTTTTATCCAGTGCGCTGGATAATTCTGTTGTGTCATACACATTGAGAAAGGCTTCTCCAACATTTCCAGTATTGGAGACAAAATCTTGCATATTCATAGGTATTTAACTCCCTTCCGAAATACTGCTTACTATCTAGTTATTTTTTAACTTTTTAATCATCCAGTCAGCAGCATAACAGCTTACTTTTAAATCCTGATCATCTGCACAATGTACACTACTTTCATATTCCTTGTATTCCTTATCAGTACTAGAAATCATATCATAAATAGTATGTGCGCCTTCTGTTCCTACAATATGGTCAATGCTGGAATGAATAATTAAAGTGGGAGCAGTAATATTAGATAAGTATGGCTCAATATTCATTTTATGAGAAATTGCTAACGCTTTTTCATCATCATATTCATTGAACTTCATTTTGAAACCTTCTAAATAAAAATGTGGAATTCCAGCAACTGTATGATTAGTAAGCTGATCAGTTTGTGAGCAGCCACCTCTAACAATTAAACCACAAATATCATCATTAAGAAAACAAGCACATCTTGCAGCCAAATAACCACCATAACTATTTCCGTATAAAACGACTTTGTTACCAACTCTTGGATCTGCTTTCACGAAGTCAATGACCGCTTTACATGCTTTTTCATAATTATCAACTGTGTAATAAATCTCTCTAAAAAATGCACATTCTCCTTGTCCTGGACCATCTAAAACAATAAAGGGATATCCCCTATCCAAGAATTTTTTTGCATTTGGATAGCTTTCTTCTTTGAATCCAGTTGCGCCAGGAATCATAATTATCACTGGTGAGTCTGTAGGACAGTTATATGGAATTACAAAAAAAGCTGGTAATGATTTGCCCTCAAACGGTATTTCAACTGCTTCAAAATTCTCTGTTGCGCATAATTCCTTTCCTTTTTTAAAGGCTAACGGCACCATTTCATAAATACTTTTTTTCTCTTCATTCAATTCCCTGAGACCATAATCTGATAAACGATAACAAGCAGACGCATTTAGATAAAACTCACTTGCAGTTTCCTTGTTACCTAGCTCTTCCTGCTCCTTAGCATATGTGAATGCTTCTTCACCTAGCCTCTTTGCTGTATCAACAAAATCTGCACCATCTTCAACTTTTTCAAAAGTTAAAACATTGCATTCTGTAGCATTCGTCAGTTTAATATAATCCTCTACACACATTCCATGTCCAATCATTCTTCCAATGCTTTGTGCAGGTGGGCGCTTCCTTTTTTCATTCATTTCAAATATTCTCCTTTCCAGTACATTGTACGGTTATTGACTTTATAGTACATTGTACTGTATAATTTGTCAATAGAAAATTTTAAAAAACAGGAGAAAAATTATGAACAAAACTTCAAATACTAAACAGCTAATTTGTGAACATGCAAAACGACTTTTTAATGAAAAAGGATATACTCAAGTTTCCCTACGTGATATTGCAGATGCTGCTGGCACCACTATTGGAAATCTGACCCATCATTTTCCACAAAAGAGAAATTTAATTGAAGCAATCCAGTTAGATTTGCATACAACTTTTTCTGATGACTTTTTTTTACATTCTAGCGAAGATGCTCCACTATTGATCCTGTATCGTTCATTTTTAACTGCGCAGAAATATCGGGATAACTATCCCTTTTATTATCGATATGTACATGAATTATGCAAGGATTCCAAACTAATGGCACAAAATAGTGAGAAGTTCCGCAAAAAGCTGTTTGATTACTATATCAAAACATTTTTCCAACTAAAAAAGGTTGGACAGATGCGCTCTGATATAACAAATAAGCAATATAAATCACTTGCATATACAATTATTATAGTTTCAACAGCATGGACGCAAAATGCCTCACCATATTATGATGATGCTTTACCTAAAATGAATCTATCAGAAGCACTTGAAGATATGATATTTCCTTATCTGACTAATAGTGGTATAGATAAGTGGAAGATTATTTCCAGTAGTTAATAAGTTGTAATAACTATTTTCTAATTTATGAATTTGATTTTTAAAATTATATCTAACAATATAATAATTTTACACATCTTTATATCTATTTTCATCATAATGACACCTATCACCTAAAAATAATGCTATAATAAATATACACATATCTTGAATATTTATAAAAAGGAGGCAAAATTTTATGTCATCACTTAACCTTCTTTGTTTAGCCTTAATTAGCTGCATGTTTTTATTATCAAACATATTGCCTTTTAATATAGAAGGCATAAAGTCTGATAAATATATTTCTTTTATGAATTCTGAACTTAATTTAGCAAATGGAAATGTTTTCTTATTGACAGATGAAGTTGATTTAGATAATGATGGTTATCTTGAAATTCTATGCTGTGTTAATAATCACCAAATTTATGCTCTTAGAAATAATGATGGAGTCATTTCAATCATTGGAGAAAGCATTAATACCAAAGCTTATTTAACCCATAAAGCGAAGCTTGTTAAAATGAAAGATTGTAAAAGTTCATATATAAATGTAGGTTTCTCTAATGATGTTAATATGGAGGGGTTTTTGCTCATAAAACTTAAAGACAATAATTTAAATATTATAAAGTCTAGTTTTCCTGAAAATGGGCCAGGTTATGATTATTTAATCTCTTCAAAAAATAATGAAATTTATGATGGATTTATCAGCGAGCGCTTTGGAATGGAAGTAATGTATTTTCAAGTTATTAATAAATTCACCTGGGATAATCAAAGTGAATCTTTTAAGTTAATTGAAACATATGCAGATGTTGGAGAATATCCATCTAATATTCCTGATATTATTCATCAGTTCATATCGTTAAAATCCATTGATAATGGCTTATCTTATGAAATCACCGAAAGATTAAAAGAATTAAATACAAGCGAAAATATTTCATTAAATAAAGAATTAATATTAAAAATTAAAAGCAATCCTTTTTCTATATTTGACTCTGAAATTACATATGAGATAGAAAATGAGAACCAAACTGCTTCGGCTAAAGTATCTCTTTATGGATATGATTTATCTTTTAATTTAGAAAATAAAAATGGAAGGTGGATTATTGTATCTTAAATCAAAAATTTTATTAAAAGGGGCTATAGTAGTAGCTCCTTTTTAAATAATAATTAAATTTTATAACAAACAATAGCGCTAATAAAAAATACAACAGTCCAAACAATTGAGGAAAGAGTTGCTCTTTTTAAATATTCATCATCCATTTCATCATTTTTTCTCCTAATCATAAATTTCATAAAATCTGGTTTTTTTGTAATTCTTGCGATAATAAGTAAAATTAGAGTTAATCCACTAAGTGCAAAAAACATAATGCTTATCATTTATAAATCCTCCACAAATATTTTATATTTGAAGTATAGTACCCTATTTATACTCTGTCAACATTTATAGTAATTAACCCTACCCTTAGGTTTAAGCCTATAACCGTCACTTGATTTATAATTTGTATTATTGTACACTAAAATAAAAAAGGAGGAATGTTTATGGATAAAACTGTATTAATAACTGGAGGAGCTGGTTTCATAGGTTCTCATTTAGTCCAAAGCTATTTTAATGAAGGATATACAGTTGTTGTTGTAGATAACCTATCCTCTGGTTATTTGGAAAATATAAAGAATCTAATAGATAATAAAAAAGTGTTTTTTTATAATGTTGATATTAGAGATTCAAACTCTTTAGAAAATATATTTAAAACTCACAAACCTTCTATTATAAATCACCATGCTGCACAAAAATCTGTTCCATATTCTATTGAAGATCCAGTTTATGATCTTTCATTAAACCTTCAAAGTCTTTTAAATATTTTAAGCTTGGTCAAAATTTATAAAATAGAGAATTTCATATACATTTCATCTGGTGGAGCCTTATCAAAGGAAATCATAGGTAATGAAAAATCTAAAGAAACAGACTTTCCTCAGTTAAAGTCTCCTTATGCTATAACAAAATTTTCAGGAGAAAATTATATTAAAATCTATTCAGAAATATATGATTTTAAATACACCATATTAAGATATGGAAATGTTTATGGTCCAAGGCAAGTTGCTGCTGGCGAATGTGGTGTTATTCCTATTTTTGTTAATAATATATTAGATGGCATAGAATCAACTTTAATGACTTATGATGATATGAAAAAAGGATGCACTAGAGATTATATAAATGTGAAAGATGTAGCTGATATTAACATGATTGTGAGTAAAAATCCTACTAATGATGTTTTTAACATTTCAAGTGGAAATGAAATTCCAATTTTAGATATTTATAATAATATTAAAGAAGTATTTCATAGCGATTTAAAGATAAATATTACAGGTCCACGAATTGGAGATGTTAAAAGATCTGTCCTTGATATTTCAAAAGTAAAATCCACGTTAAACTGGCAGCCAAAGATTTCTTTAAAAGAAGGTCTGCAAGATTTGTATAATTATGCTTTTAAATTATAAGTTTTGGAGGTAAGTAATAATTTGATAACAAGAAAGATTAAAAACGGTGAGCTTAGAAGAGCTTTTGAGATCGCAAACATTTCCTTTGAACTTGAAATACACAATTTAGATATAGAGGATCCAATTGAAGAGTATTTAACTAAAAATCCAAAGACTAGATTTGATTTATATTGTATGGAACATTGGGCCTCCTTTTTAGATGATGATAGTACAATGCTTGGCTCTATCATGGTTACTCCATATGAAGTTTATTTTGATGGAAACATTTGCTCAATGGGGGGTGTTGGAGCTGTTTCTACTCTTCCACAATATAGAGGTATGGGCGCTGTTGGAAGTTGTATGAATAAATATTTAAATGACAGCTATAAGTCAGGATTTATTTTCTCGTCTTTATTTCCATTTTCAAGATGTTTTTACCAAAAATTTGGTTATGATATAGGATCAAACATAATTGTTTATTCGATAGATTTGCGTTCTATAAAAAAATTAAAAGCTAAAGGCACTATTGAAATTTTAGAAAATGGCAAAGGTCTTAATGATGTTAAAAAAGTTTATGAAGATTTCTCTTTAGGTTATAATTTATCAAGTTTTCGAAAGGATATAGATTTTAACTGGCTTTTTGATGTTAATTCTGCTAAACAAAAGAAATATGTTTATTTATATAAAAATATCTATGGCGAACCTAAAGCTGTAATGCTTTTTGAAAAGAAAGCTTCTGGATCAAGTTTTAATATGGAATGTTCTCATTTTTATTTTTCTGACCAGGAAGGGCTTTTAGGTTTGTTGGATTTTTGTGCGTCTTTTTCCACTTATTATAGTAAATTGTATTTTAAAGCTCCAGAAAATATAAATATTCCTGATATGTTAAATGATATTGCATTATATCCTTTAGAACGCAATCTTCATTTTAATGGTATGGTTCGAGTAATAAATGTGCAAAAAGTTTTAGAAATGGCACAATATTGCGGAACAGGCTCCATAATAATTAAAGTAAATGATGATGTGATTCTTGAAAATAATAAGATTTTTAATGTTACATTTAAAGATAAAAAAGCCATTTCTGTTTTAACTGGTGATTATGAGTGGGATATTGAGCTTAGCATAAATGATTTTAGCCGGTTTATTTTAGGTACTCATCATATTAATGACATTTTGTTTATGGATAGTGTAAATATCCGTTGTGATTTTGAGAAACTAAGTCAAGTTTTTTATAAAAAACCAATTTTAATTACTGAAATATTTTAATTATAGAAATAGCTGCTTTAGAATTTATTTTTAATCTAAAGCAGCCTTTTTTTAATTTATTTTATTAAAAAATTAAACATTGAATCTATTTCTTCCCCAGTAGTTGGAAGATAATATGTAGTATTTGTGTTTTTATCTACAATCACATAACTTGTTTTATTTGAGCTTGTACTATTTGATCTTGTGCTATTTGATTTCGTACTATTTAAACTATTTCCACCATTATACGTTGTATTTGAATTTGAGTTATTTGAACTATTTCCACCATTACATGTTGTATTTGAACTTGCGTTATTTGAGCTATTTCCGCCATTACATGTTGTATTTGAGCTTGAGTTATTTGAACTATTTCCGCCGTTACATGTTGTATTTGAGCTTGAGTTATTTGAACTATTTCCGCCGTTATATGTTGTATTTGAACTTGAGTTATTTGAACTATTTCCGCCGTTACATGTTGTATTTGAACTTGAGTTATTAGAACTATATCGCACGATTCATGAAGAAAGTGACAGATAGTA
>JAVBPD010000020.1:0-23282 GCA_031549885.1 Clostridiaceae bacterium | reverse complement strand
GGAATTAAAAGTTGAAAGGACAAAGAAAATGACTCCTATAAGAACAACTATAGTATTAAATTTAGATAACCAGCTAGTTTGCGAGGTTTTAGATACAATTCTTTCTATAAAAGAAAGATATATAAAATTTAATGGAAAAGGAAGCAAAAATTGTATAAAAATAAGAGTTAATGAAAGGCATATGGCACAATATTTAAATAGAGGATGTGTGACCCAGAGCACTTTAGATAAAATAATTAAAAAAGATAAGAATGTAGATTTAAGCAATTTGTTATAATTTAGGATATATAATATTAATTTTCATAAAATAATTTAATGAAAATAAACTTAATACAGAAATTAAACCTGTTTTTTTAAAAAATAAAAAAAGAGGTTTAATTGGTGTATGTTAAAACACAAAGTCGCTAGACTAACTTTACAAAACCATACCCATCATCAGTTATAATACGGTATTTAACACTACATTTTAAGTTAATACACTTAAGACAAATTTGTACTTAAATAATCTCAAAATTTGTTTTTAATATTTTTATAAAAAGGCTGCTGCAGAATTAATTTTATCGATTATGCAACAGCCCCATTTTTTAACTCCAATTAAAAAGACATATTATCTATAAAATTCTTTTGAAACTCTTTATCTTTAACCAGTTTATTTATCAAAATAGTCCCAAAGTTTTAACACCTTGGGACTTTTATTTTAAATATAATTAATCAGCTAATTTTTCTCCGATATTCATTTTAGAATTTCCTGTTCTAACTGTTAAAAATCCATATGCTGCAACAATTACAATGGAAATTATATATGCTAAATTCAGAGGTATATTAAAGCCTATTTTCGCATTTAATATATAACTTGAAACAATAAAGCAATAAAACATACCTGGAATAAGCGCTGGAAAATATGCCTTTTTAACTTTCATTAAATAAACAGTTATCATTGCAAAAGCAAAAACCCCTATAGTTTGATTGCTCCATGCAAAATATCTCCATAATATATTAAATCCATTAGCATTTAATTTTGCATAAACAAGAATTATAATAACTGGCACAAAAATACAAGCAGATACAATTACCCTGTTTTTTGCAGGTTTTTGATCAAATTTAAAAAAATCCGCAATCATAAGCCTTAAAGAGCGAAGTGCTGTATCTCCTGATGTTATTGGAAGCACTATTACGCCTAAAATAGCAATAATCCCGCCAAAATTCCCAAGGAAATCTTTAGCAACAATACCAACCACTGAAGCAGTACCGATAAATTTTGCATCAATACCTTTATTGTATATTCCCATTGCAGCAGCAGCCCAAGTCATTGCAATAAAGCCTTCAATCATCATCATGTTATAAAATGTATTTCTACCTTCTTTTTCATGTTTAACTGAACGTGCAATTAACGTCGATTGGGTTGAGTGAAACCCAGACAATATTCCACAAGCAACAGTAACAAAAAACATTGGTATTACATTTAAACCCTGAGGATGAATACCTAAAATATTGCTAAACGATAATTCATTTAAAGTATATCCCTTTAAAAAAATACCCATGAAAATCCCAAGTGCTGACAATAATAAAACTACTCCAAAAATTGGATATATTTTCCCAATAATCTTATCTATAGGGAATAATGTTGCCACTAAATAATAAATAAAAATGATACCGTATACAAGCCAAACAACAAAATTATTGGGACTTACAGATAAATTTAATACTTGTCCAACCATGAGATCACCAGGGGTGTAAATAAATACAGAACCTACAAGTAACATGAGTAAACATAGAAAAACTAAATATACATAAAAAATTCTTTTACCTAAGAATTTTTTTATAAGATCGGGCATCTGATCTCCATTTTCACGTATTGAAATCATGCCGCTCATGTAATCATGAATACCACCAGCTAAAACACATCCAAGTGGTATTAAAATAAAAGCTACAGGTCCAAATAAAATACCCTGAATAGGGCCTAATATAGGTCCAGTTCCTGCAATGTTCAGAAGTTGAATAAGGCTATTTTTCTTTTTATCCATTGGAACAAAATCAACCCCATTTTCAAGCCTATAAGCTGGAGTTTTTCTGTCATCAGGTCCAAACAACTTTTCTGTAAATCCACCATAAAAGAAACCACCAACAATTAAAATTACCAACCCCACAACAAAAGTAACCATTCTTGTACCCTCCTAATAATTGAATTTTATATTTCACTCCACTATGATAATATTAAAATCATCAATCTAAAACCATATTGGAGGAAATTACTATGTTTGTTGATTAATCTTAAATCTCTTTTCTTTTCTTATTTAAGGCATGTTCAATTTGATTGTACAATAATTAACCATAAATTACAATATTCTAAAATCAAGGTTTTTTAAAAACTTGTAAGCTCATTCAGTTAAATATAGTTTATTTTTAAGTTTAAAAATATATAATATTGAAAGTTGAGGTTCTACATTAAAACCTTGAGTATTTAGAGCTCTAATGTTAAAAACTTCTGATATTTACTCAGAAGTTTTTAACATTTTTTAATTTAAATCAAAAAGACATATTATCTATAAAGTTCTTTTGAAACTCTTTATCTTTAGCAAGCTCATATACATAAGAGTTTTCTACTATCTTTTTTAATTCATTTTTACAATTAATATCTAATAAATATTTAATTGTCCCTCCTAATGAGCTATTGCCAACTCTTATAATTTTATCTTTTAATTCTAAAGGAATAAGTCCAATTTTAACAGCATTCTCAAAATTTATTTTAAATCCAAATCCTCCAGCTATATATAAGTTATGAATATCTTCATATTTTAATTCTAAGCTATTTAATAAACAATCTATACCAGAGCGAATTGCGCTTTTACCCATTTGAAGCTCCCTAATATCTTTCTGTGTTAAGACAATATCCTGACCATCAATTGTCTTTGCAAGTTTAAGCCCTTCTTGTCTATATTCCTTTTTAAAAAGCCCAGTTTTACTAATGAATTTGGTATCTATACACATAGCTATAGCATCTATAATACCAGATCCACAAATTCCTATTGCAGGTTTATTAGAAATGGTGGAAATCTTAATTTCTTCATCTTCAAATTTTACGCTAGAAATAGCACCTGGTATGCTGCCAGTACCCCACTCCATATTTCCGCCTTCAAAGGCAGGTCCTGCAGCTGTTGATGTGCATGTTAATTTATTTTTAGCCCATAAAGCCATTTCTCCATTAGTTCCAATGTCAAGCAGCAAAGAATTTTCATCAGTATCATAAACTTTAGAAAACAATATCCCTGAAGATATATCTGCTCCAACATATGTAGAAATTCCAGGCAATATTGTTACATTGCAATTTAAATTTAAATCAAAAATATCTTTAAATTTAAAGTTCATCATATCTAAAGATACTGGAGTAAATGGAAATGTTCCTAAGGTCCTGCAGCTAAGCCCAAGCAATAGATGAAGCATAGTTGTATTCCCAGCTATAGCCACATTTAAAACCTTATTTAAATCTATACCTTTTGAAGATGTGATTTGTTTTATTCCATCAACAAGCTGAAGTTTAATTAAACTGCACATCCTGTCTAGATTTCCTTCATTTGCCCTGACAATTCTTGAAATTACATCTGCGCCATATTCACGTTGTTTGTTTATTAATGTCAAATTTCCCAAAACTTCACCAGTTAATAAATTTACAATTCCAAAGGCAATGGTCGTAGTTCCTATATCTATACCTATACCATAAAAATCCAAGATATCATCATTAATTCGCACTATTTTATCTTCAAAGGATGTAATATAAATGCTTTGCTTTTCGCATTGAATAACTTTTGAATATTCATTTAAAATATCAATACTCACAGGGGAATTTAAATGAGGGCATAACAATCTTATTTTTTCTGCTATGCTTTTTTCATCTTCTAAAATATCAATTTTCTCTATTTTTATATTATTTATTGTATTAACTTCAGGCAAATAATAGGTTATTGCTTCAATTTTACTTTCATCTGAATTAATTAACTCTATAACAAGATCCTCTGTTAACTTAGCAGTGCAAATAAGCCTAAAGCCTCCCTCTAGCTCTAAATTGCTAAAGTGATTCATATCTGCCTTTGATATTTCTAAAAATCCTGAAATTATTTTACATTTACACTTACCACAAGTACCATTACCTCCACAAGGAAATGGCAAATATATATTCATCTTTTTTAATACTGACATTAAGCTTTCATTTTTCTCTACTTCTATGCTTTTAGTGGTTCCATTTTCAATAACTGATAAATTAAACATTTAAAAACCTCCAAAGAAAATTAGTTAGAAAATCTAAGTGGTAATTCAAGCCCTGATTTAGTTAAAAGCTCCTCATCTTTTAAAATATATTCTGACTCTCCTTCTTGAAAAATCCGACCTTCTTTTATTATAATTACTCTTTTGCATAAATCCAAGGCCATGTCAAGATCATGGGTAGCTATAATTTTTGTAATATTGATCTTATTTAATATAGAAATTAAATTTTTTCTTGCTCTTGGGTCTAAATAAGCTGATGGTTCGTCTAAAAGTATTATTGAGGGTTTCATAACAAGAACGCTTGCTATAGCAGCAACTCTTTTTTCTCCGCCGGATAATTTATGGGACATTTTATTAATTAAACTTTCTGCATTAAGCTCTTTAAGTATTTTTTCAACTTCATTTTTTATTTCTAGTTTATCTCTATTTTGATTTACAAGTCCAAATGCAATATCCTCATAAATAGTAGGCATAAAAAGCTGATCATCAGGATTTTGAAACACAAATCCTACCTTGCTAAGTATTTCACTAAGATTATTTTTTTTAACTTCTACTTTATTTACAAGTATTTTTCCTTGTGCAAGTGGCAAAGCACCTATCATACTCAATAAAAGCGTGGATTTTCCTGCTCCATTTGACCCAATTATAGCTACACTTTCATTATCATTTATATTTAAATTTACTCCTGATATAGCTTCTTTTCCATCGCTATAACAAACACTGACATTTAAAAGTTCAATCATATAAACCCCTCTACATAAATATATTGCCAAGTAAAACTGTTAAATCTACTGCTCTAAAAGCTATTATTAAAATAATCATTAAAAAGCAGTATATATAATCTGTAGTTTCTATTTTTTTTGATACAATATAAGAAATTTTGCCGCTAAAGCCTCGACATTTCATTGCAAGATAAACTCTTTCAGATCTCTCAATGCTCCTTATTAAAATTTGTCCCACGAAGCTTCCCATGTCCTTTATTTTTATTCCTTTTTCTTTAGGTGCTCTCAGCTTATAAGCTAAAGACATCCTATCTGCTTCTTCGGCAAGTATACCTATGTATCTAAAAATCATAGTTATTGTAAATACTATTATATCAGGCACCTTAAGCTTAACCATTTCGCAAGATAATTCATTAATTTTTGTAGTTGCTATAAGTAAAAGTACAGCCATAACAGTTAAATATGTTTTAATTATAATACTAAAACATGAAATAACTCCATAGCTAATTGATATATTCAATATGTTAAAAGCTATTTCTCTATTTAATATCATATTTGATATTCCCACAAATAAAGAAAAAGGTAATGCTATTAAATATCTCTTTATAAGAATTTTATTTGGAATTTCTGAAATGGCAGTTATTATAAATGTATAAAAAAAATAAGGCAATAGTCTTGTTACATCGTATTGCCCAAAGGATATAACTACAACTATATAAAAAAAAGTAACTAAAAGCTTTACCATTGGATGGAGTTTATGGACTATAGAATGCCCTTCTGCAAGCTCTTCTAAAGAATTAATATCTGTTAATTTGGTTTTTATAGATGGCATTTAAATTTCCTCACAACTTTGATGCTTTCTTCTTGCTTTTATTAACAATTGTAATAACAATACCACAAACTCCTGCAAGTGCAAAAGTTAACACTCCACCAACGACTCCAGCTACTTTTGTCCCATCTGTTTTTCCATTTTTATAATCATATGAAGGCATAATTGCTACTGAATCTTGGACTTTAGCAGCTTCCTCATGAATTTTATCTTTACCTTTCAATTCTTCTTGTCCTGTAACTTTATAAATAGACCATTCAAGCCCATCAGGATTTGAAGATGCATAAGCAGAGAATACAGCACCGGTGATTATTGCAACTGAAGCTAAAATTATTATTATTTTTCTAGTAGAAGCTTTTCCAATTTTAGTATTTAAACAAGAGCTCTGAATAATTTCAGGCCTTAAAGAATATACAAAATTTAATATTGCAGCTGTAACTATACCTTCCACTATTCCAATGGCTAAATGTATGGGCAACATAAATGATGCAAATACTGAAAATGGTAACTCAGTTATACTTGATACAAAAGTTTCAAGCGTTACACATAAAGCTCCTAATTCAAGGCTAAGAATCACGGATAGAATGCTTGCAATAGTAAGGTTTTTATGGTCAATTTTGTTTTTTATAAACATTTTAAATATAAGTGGATAAATTATTAAACAAGGAATTAAACCCATATTAAATATGTTACATCCTAGTGCTAAAAGCCCACCATCTGCAAAGAAAAGTGATTGAATAATGAGAACAGAAGCTATGGTTAAAAACGCAGGAAACTCTCCAAGCATTGCAGCAAGTAAAATACCACCACCAATATGTCCACTTGATCCTGTACCAGGTATAGTAAAATTAATCATTTGAGCTGCAAATACAAAGGCTCCCATTACACCCATAATAGGAATCTTCTTATCATCAAAATCATATTTTTTAATACCACGTACTGAATATGCCATGGCACTAAAGCTTACTAAAGACATACTTATACCCACTGCGGGTGAAAGTAGCGCATCTGACATGTGCATAATAACCCCTCCTTTTGCAATTTAATATATAATTTAATTATATTATTAAATTACTATAAATAAAAAGCCCCCCTAGGGGATATTATTTAACGAATAAGTCTATTGCTTTATTAAGCTCATCTATCTGATTCATATCACCATTTTTAACAGCATCAACAATACAATGTTCTATATGACTTTGCAAAACGCTTTTACCTGTATTTGTTATTGCAGATGCCACTGCAGAAAGTTGAACTAAAACCTCGCTACAGTCTCTATCATTTTCAACCATTCGCTTTATAGATTCTAAATGACCAATAGCTCTTGAAAGTCTATTCATTATTGCTTTCTTTTCCTTTTCATCATGTATATGCCTATGTGCATGATCTGAATTTTCCATCTATAATTTCCCTTTCATATAAAAAACACAATCTAAAGGATTTACCTTTAGATTGTATTTTTTTGTTATAAATTTATATTATGCTATCCATTGTAAGTGCAGGATGGTCAACACTTGTCAAAAATTCTAAAACTAAATCTGGTTCAAATCCAACATCTTCATCTGCAATTTTATCTATGAAATCTTCTCCAAGTCCTTCTTCTACAGACCTTGCAACAAAATCATCATGTAAATATGCTTTTAAATCTTTTGGCATCCAGCAAATACGTTTCATACCACCATCACCTGCTATAAATTTGCGGCTTGTAATATAACGTCTACCAATACCCATAAAACCTGGAGTTTGATTTCCACCACCTACAGTACCTGCAAGGGTTGAAAATGACATTCCACAAGGAGTAAGTCCACCAAATTCACGAGTTGTTATCATAACACCATTAGCTTCAGGGAAAAGTGCAATTATAGCTTCAAAACATCCACAAGATGTCATTGGAAGATCCATAAAGCTATACAAAGCAACTTCCTCCAGCCTTTTATTTGTTACATTTGAAACATAATCATTTACGCTTTCATAAATTCCTTTAACTGGATCAGTAGGCTCTCCATGCTCAATAGCTGTATTAGGTCCATTTGGATCAATCTCATAAGAAGCTTTTGCATCAAGCCAGTTTACAGCACCACAAAGTCCAAGCCTTTCAGGGGTTATAACGCATAAGTGACTTGGCGCAAATGATTGACAAAGCTTACAAGAATAAAAATCATCACATTTTTCATCAGTAAGTCCTCTCATGCGCTCATCACGTGCTGCATATACTGCTCTTGCATCTACAATATTTTTCTCCACTTCTTGTTGATCAGTAATTAAAATAACTTCAACTCTATCTACAATAGATGGGAAGTCATTTTTAAATTTAGCAATGAGCATTTCTCCATAATGTTTTAGTCTAAATCCTAAATCATAAGCAGCTCTGCTAATACGCATCCATACTAAATCACGCTGTGCTGAATGCCATAGACCTTCACCAAAATTCATTATATCATGCATACGCCTTTCAAGAACGCTCTCAAAATCTTGCTGCATTTTTCTTCCAAAAATTTTCACTACAACACCAAGTGGCATAGCAGAACCTACTTCTACAGTATCAACGTCAGGACCTATTAAAGTAACCTTGCCATCTTCAATGCTATTTGCATCTACCATTGTTACCCATTCAAAAGCTGTAGAATGAGTTCCACCAAACTCAACTTGCATATCTTTTCTTCTTATAGTTTCGCCTTCAAAAGCAGGTCCCATAAGAATTGGAATATCAAGATCTAAAGTTGTAATTTTTATTCCACGAACTTCAAGTCCTAATGCAACCATTTTCTTTGGATCAGATTCATGCATATATAAATCTGGTATTTCTTCCTGTAAAGGTTGATCTGTAATAGTAGGGTGTCCTAAATACATAGCTCCAAATTCTGCTGCAATACGTACATCGTCTTGATTTCCCAAAGCTAAAACAAAAGCACGCACGCGCTTTCTTTGATAATCAAGATGCTTTTCCACCTCTCCACCAGGAACACCACCAAATGCGAGTCCTGCACGAAGAGCATAGTTTACAGCATGAATAACTTGAGTGAAGTTTCCTAGAGGAAAAGCTATATAATCAATTCCTATTTTCATATTCTCATCTAATAATTGCTCAATAATCTCATTTACAAGCATTAGCATTAGGCCTTTTCCTTGAAGATTACGAACAATTTCAACAGCAGTTTTGCTATCCTTTGCACGTCCTAAAATTATAGCAAAACCAGGAATTGTAAAGTCAACTAGTTGTATTCCAAATCTTCTTAAAATAGGGTCAGTTAAAAATCCAGACCAAGGTTCTTTATAAGGATTTTCATCTAAATAATTACATGCTTCTATTATTTCTGCTGCATATAGAGTAGCTTTTCCATTAGCTTTTGCGCCCTCTAAAGTATAATCAGCTCTTAAATTTTCAGATTTAATTTTATTTAAAATAGGAGGCAATTGACCTAAAGTTGTCACTTTAATACCTGTTAAGGCATAAATAACTGGAAGATAATAAGCTGTATCAGGATATTTTACTTCTGCATCGGCACCTTTCTCAGCAATAGCTTGGTCTAACCTAATTTGTGCATAACTTGTTGCAGTTACAGCGCCTTCATAAGCCCTCTTAAATAACTCATTAGACATCTATCTTCACCTCTTAACCTTCATAAAATTTAACTTCGCTAGGTCTATATTCAAATCCTGTCGAAATTTTTTCATATACTCTTAATTTCCATGCTCTATTTTCAAGTCTAGCAAGCAATTGTTTAGAAGCTTTTTCAGGATCTGTTTCAAAAATGAAATATCCTCCAAAGACATCTCTTGCTACTTGAGTTACTAAATCATAAACAAGAGGACTTCCATCAATTGGAGGAAGTACTCCAACATGACATGGTATACCCATAGCAACTACCCATGATCCTATAGAAATTGCTTTTTCACTCATAGCTTCTGCTGCTGTTGCAACAAAAGGAAGTTGAGGAACAGAAATTCCCATATCCTGAGCCATTGTATGCCACAATTGTTGAACACGGCTATTGTCAACACATGATCCCATATGGAATACAAGAGGAAGTTTAAGGCCTGATGCATCTTCTAATTGTTTAATTAACTTTTTAAGTCCAGGTCCTGCATATTCGTCTACTCCTTCTGGGCTCATAAAGCCAAGTTTTGAAAAAGCACCTGCAGAGCATCCTGTGGATACAAGAAATACGTCATTTTTAGCAAGCTCTTTGGCAATTTTTATTATAGATTCATCATGAGTGATTTTTTGATTATTACAACCAGCAAAAGCACAAACACCTTTGATTTCACCATTTTTAATTGCATCTGTTAAAAATCTTATAGGATTTTCTGGATTTTTCTTTCCAAATAATTCTAAGAGTGATTCAAGGCTAAATCCGCCTATTACTTCCTTTTTAAAATCAGGAATGTGTATTAAATCTGCACGGCGTTTTCCAAATTGTTCTATAGCCATACGCACTATTGTATAAGCAGATTCTAATGCATTATGAGGGTCAAATTCAACATGGGCAGCACCTGGTATTTTGGAAATTGGCATTGTGCTTATCATTAAAGTATGATAACATGTACAAACCTCTTGCACTCCAGGGGCAATACACTGAACGTCCATGATCATAGCATCTAATACTCCAGTCATAATTGCAAGTTCCTGGCTACCAAAATTTGCAGCCATTGGAACGCCTTCTCTCATTAACACTTCATTTCCTGTACAGCAAATACCTACAACATTAATTCCAGAAGCTCCAGCTTTTTTTGCTTCATCTTGAAGATCATCAACTGCTTTAACGATCATCTCTGAAAGCACAGGGTTATGTCCATGAACTGCAATGTTAACCATATCTTTTTTTAGCGTTCCTAAATTAGCTGCTGTTATAACAGGTTCAGGAGTACCAAATAATATATCGGAAATGTCTGTTGCAAGACTCATACCTGTAAAATCTGCAAGGCCTGCTTGTAATCCCCCAAAAATAATATTAACTGGATCAGCATCTGTTCCCATATGTGTTTGATGCAAAAGTTGAACTACGGAACGGTCGATGGCTGTATTTGTAATGCGAGTTTTTTTGAATTTTGTAAGGCGCTCTTCATCAATATTTGTTTTAAGCCAAGTACATGGTTCTGCTGAATGCTTTCCAAAATCTTCTAATGCAAGAAGTGCTACATCTTTTGCAATATCTACATCTCTACGACCTTCAATTTCAATTCCTACTTTTTTAGCAACATTGTGCAATTTAACGCTATCTCTAATTCTGTAATCTGGCGCTTTACCTTCTGCTGTTGCCAAAAGCGTATGAGCTATTTCACGGCCATGGTCAGAGTGAGCAGATGCTCCACCTGCAATTAACCTTGCAGTATTACGAGAAACTATTGTATAATCTCTAGCACCACATATACCTTTGTCAGCACCTTTTTTTGTTGGAATAACTCTGCAAGGACCTTGTATGCAAATTTTACAACAAACTCCTGTAAGTCCAAATTTACATTGTGGTTGTTGTGCTAAATAACGGTCAAATTGCGTTGAAATTCCCATACCCTCCGTATGTTCAAGCATTTCCTCTGCGGCTGGATCAATAGTACGATATTTACTCATTTATCAAGTACCTCCAATACTTTAACATTACTTAATAGAATATCTCTCTTTTTTAAATAAACTTGCATATGAATCACAATAAATTTCTTTATTTAATAAAATACGTGCTGTTGCAACAGCATCCATAAGTTCTTCATCATTAGCATCTACTATAGCTGAATCAAGGCCACAAGCCATGAGCATTACTAATGCTGTTCTATTTATCAGCCTTCTATCAGCACATCTTTGAGAAACATTTGATAATCCACATGTTGTTTTTGGAGCTGGATCTGCCATTAATTTTACTTGGCGAAGTGTCTCCATAGCTTCAATAAAATGATCTTGCGCTACATTTACAGGCAATATTAATGGGTCAATATATAAATCTTCCATTGGAAGTCCAAACTCATCTGCGGCTGCTACAAGTTCCATTGCAAGAGCAACCCTTGCATCTGAAGTTTTTGGTATTCCTGATTCTTCACTCATTGCAAGTCCAATAATTTTAGCGCCATATTTTACAGCCATTGGAAAAACTCTTTCAATTTTATATCTATCAGCATGACAAGAATTAATTAAAGCAGGCACACGGCAAAGCTTTAATCCTTCTTCTATAATATCATAATTTGTGGAATCTAAGCATAAAGGCGTATCCACAACACTTTGTGCTGCTTCAATTAAAAACTTCATAGCTTCAAGTGGATTTTCAGCACTTGCACCAGCGCTGATATCTAAAAATGCTGCTCCCATTTTTGTTTGTTTTATTGCCCATTCCTTAACAGGCTCTGGGTCTTTATTTATAATAGCAGCTTTTATATCTTTAAACATTCCATTAATACGTTCACCAATTATTTCCATACAATACCCTCCTTATTTAACATTGATTTCCTTCATTAGTTCATCAATCTCTTCCTTTATAACTGTACATGCTGTTGGGTGGCGCATAACTAAAATATCTATTCCAGCTTGTAAAAATGCAGATGCAGTAACTGTTTCCCATAAAACACCACGATCTTTTTGATCTCCCCATTTAGGAAAATCTAATTCAGATGCTCCTGCTTCTTTAGCTTTCCAAGCTTCTGCACCAACAAATCCAATAATTGGCATAGAGAGCATTTTATCGCCTTGCAAAGCACCAATGCGGCCTCTTTCCATAACTGAATAAGAATACTCAAGACCATAGCCAAGTCCACCTACAGATGGATCTATTACTAATCTGTTAAGTGGCATGTTCATTTCACTAATCAATATATTTGTTTGCTTACAAATATTTATATCAAGAGGAGAAGATGCTATTAAAGTATGATTATTTGCTAAACAAGAAGCAACATAAGTTGCATAATTCTCTTGGTTTGCAAGTCCAAATAAAATATTTTCTCCTGAAAATTCTTCAGCAAGTTTTGCAATAAGTGGTTTGTCAAGTTCATCAATTCCACAACCTTGAACAGCTATAGGTACAGAAACAGCTTCTAATACTTCTTTAACTGTCTTTGAACATTCTTCAATGGAGCGTCCTCCATTATCTGGATCAATTGATAATAATTTTAAATATATCATATCAGCTCCAAGCTCTACAGCCTTTTTTGCCCAAGCTGCTGGATTTTTTAACACATCACCCCAAGCTTCTCTAAGAGATGGAACCCAATTTAAAGGATCATAATCGATAACTTCTGTTGCTATAACTGGTCTATTAGGATTTGCTCCTTCATAGCCAAGAAATGGAAGTGATCCTTCTCCTCCTATGGTAATAGTGTGACTGCGTGTTCCACCATTTTCTGGTGTAGCACCTAGCACAACTTGATTTATACTTCCTGTACTTTTATCTATAAGTAATGGCATTAAAATTTCCCTCCCAAAGTTTCATTCAATATTTTAGAAATTGCAACTACTGAAGGAGAATTAGATGGTAAATCATATAGAGGTTTACCTGCTAACTCAAAATCTATAAGTTCTTGATCTGTTGGTATAAGTCCTGAAACAGGAAGACCTACAAGCTTTAATTCATCTGATATTTTATCTAAATCACTATCTTTTCCCTGTGTCACAATAAAATAAACATTTTTAACAGGTACCTTAAGATCTTTAGTCAGTTCATAAATTCTACCTGCTGATCTAATTGATCGCCTTGATGTATCGCTTAATATAAACATTGCATCTACTTTTTCCGATGTAGTACCACGACTTATATGCTCAAGCCCTGCTTCATTATCCATAACTACAGCTTTATAATTTAAAGTGAGCTTTTGTAAGTGTTTTTTTAGTACATTATTAGGAAAACAATAGCATCCTGGACCCTCTGGTCCACCCATGGATAAAAGATCAAACTCATCAGTTTCTGTTAATGACTCATTTAAACGATAATTTATATATTCATCTTGGCTCATATTAGTTGGTATAGCGTTTATATCCTTTGTGCTAGTTATGATCTCTGCAATAGTTGATGCTTTTAAATCTACACCTAACGCTTCTGATAAATTTGAATTTGGATCTGCATCTACAGCTAAAATAGGTGTAATCTTTTCTTCTATTAACCAACGAATTAATAAAGCGCAAAATGATGTTTTACCAACACCGCCCTTTCCAGAAACTGCTATTGTAAAAGCCATATAAATTCCTCCTATTATTCATTAATATTAAAAAGTGAAAAATCAGTATGTGGTAGAAAACATGCCCTAATGAATTCTTCCATAAATTCATTTCCGATGGATAATTCAAAGTTTGTAATAGAATTTGCTATATCTTTAATATCTATAGTCCTATCGTTTAACACTCTAAGCGCTCCTACTAAAGAAGAATTCCCAATATAGCTATATTTTTCTACATCTACATCTGGTAACATACCAATATTCACTGCGTTTTGTATATTTATGCTTCTTCCAAATCCTCCAGCGATTAATATTTTATTTAAATCTTTAAATTCTACACTTATGTTATTAACCATTATCTTCATCCCTGCCAAAAGTGCAGCTTTTGCTCTAATGAGGTTTTGTATATCAGCCTCAGTAATACTTACATTTTCAGAAATAACATAACTTTTCATATTATTTATAAACTTGCCAGAACGATTTATTATACCTGCTTCAAGTAGAGCAGATAAAAGTGATATAAGACCTGAGCCACATATTGAAATAGCTTCTTTACTATTGCCTAGAACATCATACGAAAGTTTGCCATCTTTAAAATACACATTATCAATAGCACCTCGTATAGCAAATGATCCACAGGAAATTCCTGAACCTTCAAATGCTGGCCCTGCCGAACAAGAACAAGCCATCATAAAACCTTGGCCTGCAAGGACTATTTCACCATTAGTACCTACATCTACAAGTAAATTTAATCCTTCTTCTTCATAACTTTTTTTATAAATTTCTGTTGCAATTACTCCAGCTACAACATCCCCTCCTACATAAGATGAAACAGATGGAATAATAATAATTGGCGCTGTATTTAATATTGGAATCCCTAAATCCTTTGCAAAAACTTTAGGATAAATATTTGTAACTGGGACATAAGGTTCTCTTCTTAAAAAGTCAGTAGGTAAACCCAATAAAAAATGGCTCATTACAGTATTAGCCGCAATTACAACTGATACAATATCATCAGTTGAAATCTTTACTCTCTCTGCTAATGATTTAATTGCCTGAGATATTGCTTCAATTATAACTTCTTTAAGCAAAATAGTTCCGCCTTTGTTTTCTTCTGTAAAAATTATTCTTGAAATCACATCAGTTCCAAATACAGCCTGAGGGTTTGGAGTACTGTAAACATCAACAACTTCACAGGTCTTAAGATCACAAAGAGCCATAGCTATAGTAGAGGTTCCTATATCTATTGCTAAACCAAATATTTTGTTATCAGTTAAGGATATAATTGAAATATTTTCATCCTCATGATATATAGTAGGATTTAATTTAAAATTATTTTTCCTTAAAATATAAGGCAAATCAATCATAACAGGTGGTTCTATATATATATTTGACTCAAGTATGCCTAGCTTTTCGCTTAAACTTTTTATGAGGTTATAAGCATCATTAAATGAATCCCAAAGAGTAGGTTCCTTTAAATTTATTTCAACTTTCTCAGTTTTAGGAAAAATGTTTTTATTTTTATCATAAGTCTTTATATCTGTGAGTATTTTCTGACCATTTAATTTTACAGAATCTGGCACCTTTATTGTTACATCACTTTCAATGTACGTATCACAGCTTTTCACTAAGACATCATTGAGAAAAACCTTGCATTTTCCACATGTACCTTCACCACCACATGGTTTTGCAATATTTACACCAGCAATTCTCAAGGCATCTGCAACAGTGGTTTTATCCTTTACGACAAAATGAAGATTGTCAGGTAAGATTGTTACATTTCTAAGCATTATTAGCCTTTGCATATGCAGGAAGTCCTGATGCTTCATTAGGGCCAATAAGAACTTTCCAACCAGATTTTTCTTCAAGTGGCGCTTTAATAACTGCAACATAACCAGGAATAGTCATAGTTTTATGTTTAATTTTCTCTGATAATTTAATCTCTTCCATAAATTCCGCAATTTTTTCTCCGTTGAATTTCCCTGCTGCCCAAGCTGTTAACACTGAAGTCCCATCTGTTGGAGTAGCTAATAGCCAAGCTGGCATTTTAGTACTTGATAGTTCACCTTCAACTGTGTAATAAGTTAAAGAAAAGTTAGTTGTGCAGTAAACTGGAGAATTATCATCTGCATCTCCAATTGGATATATATCTGGTACAACTTGTGCTGGTTGTTGTGGATCTGAAAATAAATTTTGTATAAATGCGCAAAGAGGCAATATATGAGCCTTTTCACAGGTGTTAATTATTACTACACTTGCATATTTTGACATATATGTTGTAGCTTCAGCAATTTGTGATAGAGGAGATTTTGCAGAAACTTCAACAATAGATGGAAATCCAAAAGGTCTAAATTTTTTCCTTATTGCTTGGCGCCTTATTTGAGTCAAATCTGAAAGCTTTTGTACAGTGTTTTGTGAATTAGTTTGCAATACAATATTTTTTGTAACTTGAGAAACTTTTTCTGCAAGTGAAGCTGTGGCATCTAGATCTTCACCTCTTACAACTAGTGGACAATCATTTTCTTTTGCAAGTTTAGAAACAGCTTCCCAATTATCTACTGTTGCTGCGCTAATAAGCGGACGCTGTGCTTTTGTAGCTACAACAGCACTTGTGAGAGCTTCTACTGATGAAGATATTAAAATTGGAAAATACTTTCCTTTTTCTGCAACTATTTTCGCTTTTTTCAAAAAATTATCAGCATCGCCGCTATCATTGTTAAGAGCAATAGCATCAATTGAAACTCTTTCCCCTACTCTTTCAAATTCTAAATCGTTGATTTTAGATAATTTTTCTTCAAATTCGTCATCACTTAATGAGTCTGAAATTGATACAGCAATACAGGTTGGGTGAAAAAATCTTTTGTCGTGTCTGAATAGAACGGTTTCATCACCTGTATCTCTAGCTTTTTCACCTGCTCCTAAAGTAACCTTTAACACAGGAGGTAATGATGCTGCTCCAAGAGCTTCTTTTGCTTCATCTGATACATAAGGACATGCATCAAGAGCAATTTTTGACGAAGCAAGAGCCATAGAAAAAGCCAAGCACGTTGGATGGCCACATTTTTTACAATTAGTTTTAGGCATAAGTTTAAAGATTTGTAAACCAGTTAAAGCCAAAAAAATCACTTCCTAATAAAATATTTTTTTTTAAATTCTTTTAAAAAAATAAATGTTATTATTTTAACAAACACACTTAAAAGATATTTCAAAAACAGCAAAATACAAGTAATAGATTAATTTTAATGTTAATTTATTTTACCTCTAATCTATTTTGAAATCAATTGAATAATATATAATGTTAAAATAATAATTAATCTTTTAAATTAACATATCATAGATCTTCCAACTTCTAATGAATCTTCAAGAGTTATAGTTTCACCAGGTTTTACAAGTAAGAAATTTTCATCATCCCATTTTCTGGTGAGCAAATTTTCAATTAGTTTTAAATTGCCTTCTAAAACTACAGTAGGTATATTTAAAGTTTGTGATAAATCTTTAATACCTTCGACAACAGACTCTACTTCAAAAGTACCTGTATCAATAACAGCCAACCTCTTATAATGAACCATCATAGCTTTGACTAATCTTTTACCTTTTTTTTCTCCGTATTTTTCTATTGACCTTTTATAATCTGTTACCATTGTAGTTTCAAGATTCAAATAACCTTGTGTAAAAAAATAAGTATCTATGCCAGCTTTTTCTCGCATTTTATTAGATCCTAAAAAAATAGGAATGCAATCTGCAGTTTTAGGTAATATTAAAGTTTTGCCGCAAGCTTTAATGCCAACAAGGCTGTTTCCACAAAAACCAAATAGTAAAAGAACAGTTGTATATTTTGAATCAATTTCATCAATTTTTTTTTGGATTTCCATTCTAAGTTTATCTGGCCAAACATGAAGTCCTGAATCAATCCACTCTATAGGATATGAACAATCAATTTTTTTCATAACAAACTCAAGCTCTTGTCTTAATGTGCTACATGATAATATAATACTCTGTTGCATAAGCCCCACCTTATCTTTAATAATTAATATTAACTTCATTAAATTAAAGTTCACATATTTCATAAATATATGGGCTATTTGGAACAACTCCAAGGGATGTTAGTAATAGTATCTTGTAAAATCAATGATCAACCATCAAGGATTTTGCAGTGCATAAGAAAATCTTCATAGAATTAAATTTTGTATTTTTGCCTTAAAGTAAAGAATTTTAAACTAATTTTTAATTATAAAAAAAATATAACACACTCTTTAAATATTGTCAATTTTTTAACGTGCGAATTAATAATTAAAACTCTTTAAATTAATTCATTGAAAGTTCAAAATAGTTTGTGATAAAATTATTAAAACAAAATAGATTGAAATGGAACTTTTTAGGAGATATTATTATGCCAAATAAAGGATATATAGATGCAATAAACTTATCTAAAGAAAAATTAATTAAGCTTGATCCTGAAGAAGTTGTTAAAAACACTGGAGCAATTTGGAATGGAAGTTTTTATACCATACCTTGGTACAATGATTTTATCCCCTTAGATGATGGAAACATTGAAGAAAAAGTTATTTGGTATCATTATTTATTAGCAAACGGACCTAAAAAATTATCTAATAAATATATAACCTATAAACAAGTACCAGGTGCTGCTATTTACAACAGCAATTTTATTTTACGTGCCATTAATCCAATGGTTAAAGCCTTTAAAAATGATCTTGATTTATTTTTAAAATTAGGAATTTCCATGGGTGGAACAAAAGCTAATCTTGGGCACGCTGCATTTACTTTAAATATTTTGCCTTACATTCCTCTTACATATATTTTGTGGGAAGGTGATGAGGAAGTAGTTGCAAATGGTAATATTCTCTTTGATGAAACATCAATAGATTGGTTTTGTGCTGAAGATTTAGTAGTTATAGCAAGCCTTCCAGTCTATAAGATGCTCCATTATAAAAATAAAAGCAAAACAAATTACTTTGAAGGTGTGTAAAAATGTTATTGAATAAATGTCCTGGTGCTGCTGGTATAAGCGGCGCACCTACAATAAAAGAAAAAAAATGTCCTAATTGTGGAACTACAATAGAAGTGTTTTCAGTGGATACTAAAGTTTCATGTGAAAATTGTGGATTTACAGTTTACAACGATATGCTTTCTTGTGTTAAATGGTGTAAATTTGCAAAAGAATGCGTTGGCGAAAAAATGTATGAAAAACTTATGGAACATTATAATACAGATCCAAAAGCAAGTGAATAATGTTGATAAAATTAAAAATGCTCTTAGAATTAATTTTTAATTATTTCTAATAAGAGCATTTTTTATAAATATGTGCTATAATGTATTTGTGTTGCAAACGATACAACAATTTTTATAATCACTTAAAAATTAAAGATAAGATTTTACATCTTATAGTCATGTAAAAGTTTTTAAATCTAATCGAGGTGTTTTAATGATAATAATTGGAGAAAAGATTAATGGTTGTATACCATCTACAGCTAAAGCTATAGCTGAGCGTGATAAAGATTTTATAAAAAATCTTGCGATTTCACAAACAGAATATGGCGCAGATTATTTGGATATTTGCGCAGGCACAGCACCAGAAATTGAAAGAGAAACTCTTAAATGGCTTATTGAAGTTGTACAGGACACTGTAGATACGCCACTTTGCATCGATAGTTGTGATTGTGATGTATTGCTTGATATGTTGCCATATGTTAAAAAACAAGGTATGCTTAATTCAGTATCTGAAGAGCATGGAAAATGTGAAAAATTGCTGCCTAAAATAGCTGATACTAATTGGAAAGTCATAGCCCTCACTTGCGATAATAACGGAATATGCATAGATCCAAAAGTTAAATTTGAAATAGCTGTATCAATTATCGAAAAAGCCAAAGCTTATGGTATTTCTGAAGAAAGGCTATTTATAGACCCTTTGGTAACCGCACTTAGCACTTCAACTGATGCATTTATTAGCTTTAAAGACACAACCAAGGCTATATTAGAAAAGTATCCAAAGGTACACATTACTTCTGGTCTTAGCAATATTTCATATGGAATGCCTTTTAGAAAAGCTGTTAACCAACAGTTTTTAACTCTTGCAATGGATGCTGGAATGGATAGTGCAATACTTGACCCAACATCGCAAGATATGAGAGCAGCACTATATTCTACAGAAGCCTTATTAGGTAAAGATAGATTATGTAGAAAATTTCTACAAGCCTACCGCAAAGGTGTTATAGGATCAAAAAAATAATTTATAGGAGTGAATTTTATGGATTTTGAAAACATTTTACAACAAGCAGTTGGCGATCTTGATGAAGAACTTGCTTTAAAAACTTTAGATGAATTTGTAAGCACAAATCCAACAAATGAAGAGGCTCAAAAAATTGTTTCAGCATGCCAAAAAGGTATGGACATAGTAGGAGATAATTTTGAAAAAAATATCTATTATGTAGGCGATTTAATCTTTGCAGGTGAATTATTATCTAACTGTCTTGATGTTCTAAAACCATATTTAGCAAATGAAATTGGTTCAAACAGAGGAACTATAGTACTTGGAACTGTTGAGGGAGATATCCATGATATAGGTAAAAACATTTTTAAAGGAATGGCTGAAGCTGCTGGATTTAAAGTAATAGATTTAGGTATTGATCAGTCTTCTGATAATTTTGTAAAAGCTGTAAAGGATAATGATGCTAAAATAGTTGGCCTTTCAGGCGTGCTTACATTTTCTATAGAATCCATGAGAAAAATCATTAATGCATTAAAAGAAAATGGAATTAGAGAAAATTTAAAAATTGCAATTGGCGGAAATGCAGTAAGCGCAGAAGCATGCTCTTATGTAGGAGCTGATTTTTGGAGCAAAAATGCCGCTGAATCAGTAAAAGTATGTGGGGAGTGGGTTAGCTAATGAGTTTATTAGAAGAACGCCTTAAAATAAGAGAAGACACCCTTGCAGGTAGAATACCAAAGCGTGTTTATGTTTCACCTCTTGCTGCTATTGAAGCTGCAATGGGCTTTGCAGAGATTCCTCTTGAAAAAGCTCATTATGATAGAACATTAGTTGAAAAAGCTTATACTAAGTATTGTGAAACCTTCTATGCTGACTCATTGCCAACATTCGATTTAAGATATCCTGCTGTTTATCAAATTTTAGGAGCAAAGAACTGGATACTTGGTTCAAGTGGTGTAGTTCAACACCCTGAAATTGAAACCCTAAAATCTTCTGAATACGATGAATTCACAAAAGATCCTTATGGTTTTATTGTAACTGCTCTTCTTCCAAGGGTTTGTGCAGCTTTAGATACTGATCCTACAAATAGAAGCTTAATCATGGCTAAAGCTTATGCTACGTATAAAAAAGTTGCTGGAGAAGAATTTAATATTGCAATGAGGCTTTCACAAAAGTTCGAATATGCTCCAGGGTTTTTAGTTGGACAGCTTATAGAAGCTCCTTTTGATTTTCTTGCTGACCAGCTCAGAGGATTTAAACAAATTTCAATGGACGTTCGCCGTATGCCTGATAAAGTGTTAGCTGCTGTTGAAGCAATTCTTCCATTAATGCTTAAGCTTTCAATGCCTACTGTAATGACTCCTGGAATTATAAATTTCATACCATTACACCTTGCTCCATATATGAGGACTTCAGACTTTGAAAAACTATATTGGCCAACTCTTGAAAAATTAGTTGTAGAAATGGACAAATTAGGTATGGGTGCATTTTTATTTGCAGAACAAGATTGGACCAGATATTCTTCATTCCTTGAAAGGCTTCCTGAAAGCAGTGTAATTATGTTTGAAGATGGAGATTACAAACATATTAAGGAAACTGTAGGTAAAAAGCATGTTATTGGAGGTTTCTATGATCCAACAACTACTCTTGGTAAAACAAAAGAACAATGTATAGATGATGTTAAACGTCTTATAGATACTTGTGCGCCAGGTGGAAGATTCTTCTTTGGATTTAATAGAGGACTTATGGATATTAAGAGTGTAGATGTAGGAAATCTTCAAGCTGTACTTGATTGGGTACATGAAAATGCTGTTTATTAGGAGGAATTAAAATGGAAGAAAAGAAATATTATCAAAATTTTGATGAATTTTTAGAGCAGCATCCAGAAATAAATCCTGAGTGGAGAAGTTTTATGGAGCCTGTAATTCAAGGAGCAGATGATGAATTATTTAAATTCATTTTATCATATATATTCATGTAATTGTTAAATATAAAAATGGGGCTGTTGCATTAGTGTCACAGCCCCCATTTCTTTTTTATTAATAAATTTAAGGTTCTATTTATAAAATTACTCTCATAAACATTAAGTACATATAATTTTGCGGAGTGTAAAAATGGATAATGAATATGAATATGACTATGAAATTAATATAGAAGATTTAAACCTTGATATTGATTTAGAAAATTTAAAAAGCCGTGATGAAATTAGAAAGGATTTAATTTTAAATGATACAATTAAATATTCAAACACCATAGAATTTATAAATTTAAACAATCTTTTTGAAATTGACCCTTCTATTAATTTTTTTGACTATCCAGATAATGAGGAATTTTTAGACCTTGTTTCATCTATTGAACATTTTTCAATAATAAATCCCCTACTTGTCATAAAAAATGAAAGTGATAACGAATATACAGTAGTAAGTGGCCGCAGTCGGCTCCTAGCTTTAAGAAGTCTTTATAAAAACAGCAAAGATGATAGATTCTTATCTGTTCCGTGTATAATATTAGATAGTAAAACAAGTCCTAGCCTAATTCAAGGTATAATCATCTCTACAAATTTAAAGTACAGAAAAATCTCAAGAGAAAATCTAATAAAATCCATATTCTTGCTCGATGAAATTCTAACTAAAAATAAAAAATATCGAAATGAATTCAATGTAACTGAAACCATAGCGAGAAAAACAGGTGTAAGCCGCACTACTGTGAATAACTTTCTTCTTTTAAAGGGGTTATCGAAAAAGGCTTTAGATTTAGTGAATAAAAAGCATATGAACTTATATATAGCAAAGCTTTTAGCAAGAGCCACTCATGAAAGACAGGATACCATAATAGAAATTTTAGGTGAAAATATAAACGATGTTAATAAAGTTAAATCGCTATTAAGAGATGTAACTCCCCATGGTTCAACTTATGATGAAAAAACTGGGAAAATGGTTAGGGATACATGGGAATTAAAAGTTGAAAGGACAAAGAAAATGACTCCTATAAGAACAACTATAGTATTAAATTTAGATAACCAGCTAGTTTGCGAGGTTTTAGATGCAATTCTTTCCATAAAAGAAAGGTATATAAAATTCAATGGAAAAGGAAGCAAAAATTGTATAAAAATAAG
>JAVBPD010000042.1:0-27716 GCA_031549885.1 Clostridiaceae bacterium | reverse complement strand
GAAAGTTTATTTGATATTCCTGCTTTATTGAATGCTTATGGACACGCCATTGGTTTTATTGCAAAGAAAGAAACAAATATACCTGTTTTGTCATCATGGGTTATAGAAATGAAAAGTATATTTATTGACAGAGATGATATTAAAAAATCAATTCAGGTTATAAATGATGGCATTTCACATTTAAAGGAAGGATATACTATGGCTGTCTTCCCTGAAGGAAAAAGAAGTAAAACTGGTGAGGTTTTAAAATTTAAAAAGGGAAGCTTAAGGCTTGGAACTAAATCAGGAGCGCCAATTGTACCTGTTGTTATAAAAGGAACGAGAAACATATTTGAAAATAATAAATTTCCAAATTTAATTAAAAAATCTGATGTTACAATATGTTTCCTTGAGCCAATTTATTTTAATAAATTAAGTTTAGAGGATCAGAAGGATATAACCTCTATTGTGGAAAATAAAATTAGAGAAAAATTTCATAGCATATAATAATAAGCTCTTCTTTGCAAATACTAATGTCAAGGAGGGCTTTTACGATTATGATGAATTCATTTGATTTTATTAATTTAAGCAAATCATTTATTGAGCCATTAGGTGAAACTGCTTTGGAGTCTAAAAGTAGCATTCCTGTTTATTTAAATGGAGATTATATAGGGTATGACGAAGAGATAACAAGTAGAACCACACAAATTGAAGTTAAAGATTATTTAAAAAAATGCGGTTTTTCAAATTTTAATGTAAAAATATCTGACTTTGATAATGGAGTTCATATTAATACAGAAAAAAAAGAAGATTTTGAACATATGAAGAAAAATTTAATAATTATTTTAAAATAAAAGCAGCCATTGGCTGCTTTTATTTAATATATAAAAAGCTATTTAAAATATCAAGTAAATAAATAAAGTTTAAATATTTGTTTTTTTAAATACAAAAATGGAGGTTTTTTGTATTAAGTCTAGTCTATTTTATTAATTCTTCTATCATCATATTCATGGTAATCTTCTCTACCAAAGAATGCAAATGAGTATAAGCCGGCAATTCCAATTAGGGCAAATATAACTCTTGTAAATGCTGTCATTACACCAAATATGGATGAAACCAAGTCAAATCCAAAGAATCCTATGAGACCCCAGTTTATAGCTCCTATGATTACAAAGATTAATGCTATAACATTTAGATATTTCATATAATCAACTCCTTTGCTATGATTCAATTTTTATTATTAACAAATTTCTTTTTTTTATTCTCATTGGATAAATAATAAAATTATGAATTTATTTAAGTTTATAAAAATATATTATAAGGAAGATTTTATTTGGAGGATTTATTATGGTATCAGTAGTGATAGGATATTTCATATCTATTCTTATTGCAGTTGTGTTATTTATACTTTTTAAATATACATTCTTAAATAATATAAAAATAAATAAATGGCTCATACTCTTAATAACTGTAATAATACTAATTATTCCAATTTTATCCAAAACATACATATTAAACTCTATATGGCAATATTTACATGCGATTTTATTCTTATTTTTCGCTATATGGTTTATGTATGAAAGTGGATTTAATTTTAATATTTTTTCGAAAAAAAGCAAAAGTTTAACTGTTATTAAAAATAAAAATAAATAATTCTGAAAAAATAAAAAATTAATTAGTATTTAATATTGACACGAATTTTAAAATATGTTACCTTAGTATTGAGATAATAGAGATTTAGATATTAAAACCTTAACCCCTAATTTGGGAGCTAGTTTTTAATAATTTAAATCCCCAAATTAGGAGGTAAAAAAATGTCAGACAAAACTTTAGTTTGCAAAGATTGTGGAAAGGATTTCGTTTTCACTGAAGGGGAGCAGGCCTTTTACAAAGAAAAAGGTTTCGAAAACGATCCACTAAGATGCCCAGAATGCAGAAAAGCAAGGAAAAATCAAAGAAATTCTAGAAGATAATTTAGAATTCTATATAAGAACTGTTTTTTTAAAAACAGTTCTTATTTTTTTAAAAATACTTTTAATTGTACAAGTATTAAATGGTTTTTTTTCCTAATTAAGCTTAATAGTTACATATTATATGATTTAAATCTTGATAAAATTAAACATATAGTTTATATTAAATTATATTATTAAAAATATAAAACCTATAAATTTAAACTCGGGGAGTTTTTTGTATGAAATTTTGTTTAGATATTTCAAAAACATTTAACGTTATTAATGAAAAAGAAATAAAAAATCTAGAACCAATGATTAAAATTTACCATGATTTTATAAACAACGAACAAGGTGTGGGAAACGATTATTTAGGATGGAATAAATTGCCGATTGAATATAATAAGAACGAATTTGAAAGAATAAAGATAACAGCAGATAAAATAAAGAAAAAATGTGATATTTTAGTAAATATAGGTATAGGAGGTTCATATTTAGGAGCAAAATCAGCTATAGAGCTTTTTTCTCATAGTTTTTTTGATCTTCTTAGAAAAGATAAAAAAGATCATGTTAAAGTAATTTTTGCAGGAAATAATATGAGCTCAAAATATTTAAATGATCTAATAGAAGCAATAGAAGATAAAGATGTATGTTTAAATGTAATATCTAAATCAGGCACAACTACAGAACCTGCCATAGCATTTAGAGTATTAAAAAGCTTTATTGAAAACAAATATGGAAAAGAAGAATCAAAAAATAGAATTTTCGTAACAACTGATAAAGTAAAGGGCACTCTTAAAGCACTTGCTGATAAAGAGGGATATGAAACTTTTGTTATCCCTGACGATGTAGGCGGTAGGTTCTCTGTGCTTACTGCTGTGGGGCTACTACCTATGGCAGTTTCTGGTATTGACATTGATGGTGTTATGGAGGGAGCAAGAGATGCCTACAATGAATTTAGCGAAGTTTATGATAGAGAAGATTCATCTTTAAATATATGTTACAAGTATGCAGCTGTTAGGAATTGTCTATATAAAAGAGGAAAACTCATTGAAGTTTTATCTAATTTTGAACCTTCATTTCAATACTTTGGAGAATGGTGGAAGCAGCTTTTTGGGGAAAGTGAAGGAAAAGATGGAAAAGGTATTTTCCCTGCATCCTGTAATTTTTCTACAGATTTACATTCCATGGGACAATATATACAAGACGGGTTAAGAAATTTTTTTGAGACATTTATAAATGTTACAAATTCTAATGAATCTATAGAAATAAATGAATTAGAAGAGGACATTGATGGCCTTAACTTCTTAAAAGGAAAAGATTTACATTATATTAATAACAAAGCTTTCTTAGGAACCCTATATGCACATTATCATGGTAATGTTCCCTGCATGGTGTTAAATATTCCAGAAGTTAGTGAAAAATCTTTTGGATATATGGTTTACTTTTTTGAAAAAGCATGTGCCATGAGCGGATATTTGCTTGGGGTAAATCCTTTTGACCAACCTGGAGTTGAAAATTACAAAAAAAATATGTTTTCTTTACTTTTAAAACCAGGATATGAAAAATTAGAAATTCAAGAGAATATTTAACTTTTTAGTTAGATTTATTTACAAATGTATAAACACAAAATGCAATTTGGTATGTGGAGGAGAACACATGAATGAGATAAAGATAATATTTGAACAAAGCATAAGTAATAGCAATGTTATTAAAGTCAAATTAGAAGATGTACCTGATGAAGATTTATTGTTTAAATTCATGATTTCAAATAAAGGTATATGGACGTCATTAAGTGATTTTTCTGAAGAGAGAGAAGTTTCATGGAGAGTTTTAGAAGACGGGCTTTATACTGTAATGATGCAAGCTAAACATAAAGGTAGCAAGAAACCTTTTAGTTATATTTCTAAAAGAGAATATTCATTTAGATACGTTGATTCGGGCAATAAAGTTAACAATGATGAAAAAATAATTGATTTTAATTCTGTAGCACCTATATTTGCTCAAAGTGATAAGACCTATGAACAAAAAGAGCATTCAATTTATAATCAAGAGGAAAGCGTATCTAGGTTTGATAATTTTGGAATTAACAATATTACTCCAAATTTTCAGGTTATGAATACAAAATATGATGATAATTTACAATTTAATGATAATTTGCAATTTAATGATAGCAATATTATACCAAATATTAATTTAAATAACCAAAGCAATTTAATTCCAGATATGGATATAAAAAGTTATAATAGTGGAAGCGTAGTTCAAAAGAGTGAAACAAAATTAGACACAGATTATAGAAATTTAAAAGATATCAGTGAAATTGTTGAGGATAGAATAAATGCAATAAACAATGTTGATAATAGCCTTGAAAATTTACAAAATTTACATGGTACTAAAAGAGAAAATACTAAGCTTGTGATCATGCCATCAAAAGGAACATATTTAGTAGGAGATAAAATTACTGTTTTCTGCGGAGATAATGATGAAACTAAGCTATATAGATTTTTAATTATGAATGATAAAAATACCACTATGCTTAGGGATTATTCATCAGATAACACACTTTATCACCTCATTGATAAAGAAGGAAATTTTAAAATAAAAGTTCAGATGAAAGATTTAGTTTCTTCAAAGATCTTTGATGAAGAACAAGAAATAGAGATAAATGTTAAAAATGTTCCTAAAATTGATATTATATCCTTTAAATGTTTAAATCAAGAGAGGATAGTAAATGTACCTATAATGTTTGAAGTAAAGACCAATGCTGAAGTAGGAAGAACTGTACTTTATAAATTTGTTAAGATTAGCGAAGGTGGAAACCAGGTTACAGTTCAAGATTTCTCAGCTCATAATACTATAACCATGAAGGAAGATAAAAGTGGTACTTTTAAGCTTTTATGTTTAGTTAAAGATGTTAAATTTCCTAATAAATTTGATGATAGAGCAGTTATTAAATATGAAGTAATGCAGTATAAGCCAATTTCTATTAAAAGCTTTAATTCTGATGTTGCTTCTCGTCAGAATGTCGGCATACCTATAATGCTCAATTCAGATGTAATTGGAGGAAAGAGCCTTAAATATAGATTTTTAATAGAAGGCCCAGAGAAAATTGACTCAGGATACATAAATTCAAATTATTTTAAATGGTTACCAGAAGAAGAAGGAACTTACTCATTAACTTTATTTGTTAAAGATGAAAGCTTTAGTGGTGATTATGAAGATAAGCAGGCTTTTAAATATTTTGTAGAACCTGCACCTGTTAGAGATATATTGATTAATGACATATTTGTAGAGAATTCTAAAACTGCTCTTGTAGGAATTCCAAATAGAATTGAAGTATATGCTGATGGTAGTGAAAATATACGCTATAAATTCATTGTAAAAAAAGATGATAAGCTTCTTGAAATGATTGATTACAATGAAAATAATTGGGTTAACTTCATGCCTGATGAAAAAGGAAGCTATACAATTGAAATACATGCAAAAGATAAATATTCAAGAAAACCATACGATGCCATGAGTTCTGTGGATGTAAAGGTATTTGAATATATTCCTGCAAAGATTGATTATTTGATAAACTTAAATGCAGATAACAACCTTATAAATAAACCTGTTAAGATAAATATAATAACAGAAGATGGAAAGGACACATTTATAAGATATAAAATTTTAGTAGATGGACATTTTGTAGATGAGTCTCAATATGAACCTATAAACACTATTACATTTATACCAAAAATTACAGGAGAATATAAAGTGGTTGTATTCGGAAAAAATGCTAGAAGTAAAGAAGAATATGATAGCAAAAAAATTGCTACATTTAGAGTTGAAAATGCTATTCCAGTTAAAAATGCAACCATTGAGTGTTTAAATAGCAGTATAGTTGCAGGGGAAAAGGTTAGCTTCTATGTAAAATCTGAAGATAACTACGATACTTTATATCAATTTTATCTATATGAAAATGACTGTTGGAAACTTGTTCAAGATTTTTCAACAAATAATAATTTTTCATATACTCCAGCTTCAAAAGGTAGTTGCAAGCTCATAGCAATTTGCAAAAATAGCCTAAGAATAGTTAACTATGATTGTGTAGCAACTTGTGATTATGAGGTAGCATAAATTAATATAAAATGTTTAATCCCTCTTAAATTTAAAGAGGGCTTTTTTTAGCAAAATTTTAGACTTTACCTTTAAAAATCTATAAATTATAATAGTAAAGAATAAATGATTAAAACTTTGACATAATTACTATATAGGTATAAATGTATTTGCTTCCAATATTATGACCTTTATATGGAGGAGAAAATGAAATATAATGATGTGTTAAATAAAGAACAACTTGAAGCGGTCACTTGTATAGATGGCCCTCTTCTTATTTTAGCAGGGGCAGGGTCAGGTAAAACTACTGTGCTTACTTATAGAGTAGCTTATATGATTCAAAATGTTAATATACCAAGTTACAACATATTGGCTATTACCTTTACCAACAAAGCTGCGCTGGAAATGAAAACTAGAATTGCAAATTTAATTGGTGAAGAAGCAAATGGGATGTGGATATCAACTTTTCATTCAACCTGCGTTAAGATTTTAAGAAGAGAATCAGATAAAATAGGATATAATAAGAGTTTTACCATTTATGATAGCTATGATTCTAAAAGCTTAATTGCTAAATGCATGGAAGACTTAAACATTAATGAAGAATATATTTCAATAAAAGAAGTAATAAATAAAATATCAAGTAAAAAAGATAACCTAATTTCTCCCATGACTTATTTAACTCAAACAGATAAAGATTTCAGGGAAAACCAAATTGCAAATGTATATGATTTATATCAAAAGCGCTTAAAAGAAAATAATGCTATGGATTTTGATGATCTTATATTTATGACTGTAAAATTATTCAAAGAAGACGAAAGTGTTTTAGAATTTTATAGAAGAAAATTTAAATACATAATGGTAGATGAATATCAAGATACAAATAAAGCTCAATATGAACTTGTTCACCTTCTTGCTAAAAAAAATGAAAATATATGCGTTGTTGGGGATGATGACCAATGCATTTATCAATGGAGAGGTGCAGATATTTCAAATATTTTAAATTTTGAAAGGGACTATAAAAACTGCAAAGTAATAAAACTTGAAACTAATTATAGATCCTTTAAAAATATTTTAGATGCTGCAAATTCAGTAATCGAAAACAATATTAACAGAAAAGGCAAGGAGTTAAAAACTAATAAAGATTCAGGGGACAAGATAAAATATTTTGCAGCCTTTTCTGATGGAGAAGAAGCAAATTTTATAGTAAGCGAAATAGAAAACATTATGAAGGATCAAGATAAATCTTATAAAGAGTTTGCAATACTGTACAGAACCAATGCTCAATCTAGAACATTTGAAAATGCTATGGTAAAATGGGGAATGCCATATAAAATTGTAGCTGGGCTTAAATTTTACGATAGAAAAGAAATAAAAGACATTTTAGCATATTTAAGAGTAATTGCAAATCCTTTAGATAATTTAAGCATAATAAGGATTTTAAACGTTCCTAAAAGAGGAATTGGAGATACGACAATACTAAAAATTACAGAATATGCCGAATATATAGAAGAAAACATCTATCCTGCACTGCTTGATATAGAGCCATTAGGGCTTCCACAAAAAACTAAAACTTCCATTGAAAAATTTACTGGCCTTTTAAACAACTTCATTAGAAAGAAAAATAGCCTTAAAGCACATGAAATAATAGAAGAAGTATTAGAAGCTACAGGGTATTTACAGATGCTAAAGGATAGTGGAAGCTTAGAAGATATGAATAGAATTTCAAACATAAAAGAGCTTATTTCAGCTGCTGTTGAATTTGAAAATTCTAGCGAAGATGACTCCATTAGCGCATTTTTAGAGAGTATTACATTGGTATCAGATGCTGATAGCTTTGATGAAAATTCAGATGCTGTTACATTAATGACTTTGCACAGCGCAAAAGGATTAGAGTTTCCTGTGGTGTTTATGGTAGGCATGGAAAACGGTCTGTTTCCTGGAGGACAAAGCTTTAGAAGTGATGCTGAAATGGAAGAGTCTAGAAGGCTTTGCTATGTTGGTATTACTCGTGCAAAAGAAAGGCTTTATTTAACTCGTGCAGAAAATAGAATTTATTTTGGAAAACAAGAGAGCTTTCCACCTTCAGATTTTTTGTCGGAAATATCAAGAGATTTAATTGAAGATTTAAATAAGAAGCCAAAACCACATAAATTGAACTCTTCATACCATGAAAATGTAAATTCTTTTAAGAAATTTTCATTTACTGAAAATAATTATAAGGAAAAAAATGAAACAAAGCACAATTCTCCAAATGATTTCGTACTTGGAAGCAAAATTTTTCATGATAAATTTGGAGAAGGTAAAATTGTTTCTGTAAATGGAGAAAATGATGAAAAAAAAGTTACTGTGGCATTTGACAATATGGGCATTAAGATACTTGCAATAAAAACAGCACCGATAAAATTGATTTAATGGGGGATTTAGATGGATTTTAAAAAGGATATTGAAACTTTAGTAAAAAGGCTAAATGATTATGCTTATAATTACTATGTATTAGATAATCCTACAATATCTGATAAAGAATATGATGAAATTTACAACGAGCTTTTAGAAAAGGAAAAAACTTATAATTATGTGCTAAAGGATTCACCTACCCAAAGAGTTGGAGACAATATTTTAGCAAAGTTTAAAAAACATACCCACCTTGGAAGACTTTGGAGCCTTGATAAAGGGCAAACTATTGAAGAAATAAGAGCTTGGCATCTTAAAAATGTTAAATTTGTTGAAGAATACAATGAAGTTAATTCGGAAAAACTTCCAAATCCCACATATATATTAACAAAAAAATTTGATGGGCTTACCATTAATTTAACCTATGAAGATGGAGTTTTAAAAACTGCAGCATCAAGAGGGAATGGTGAAGTTGGAGAGGAAATTACATATCAAGTTAAAACTATTAAAAATATCCCAACAAATATTTTGAAAAAATCAATTTTTGAAATACATGGCGAAGCTGTAATGACAAAGGAAGCATTTGAGAATTATAATAAAAATGCTGAAGTTCCATTAAAAAACATGAGAAATGGCGCTGCAGGTGCATTAAGAAATTTAGATTTAAAGGAAACAGCTAAGAGAAATCTAAGCGCTTTTTTCTATGATGTAGGATATACAGAAGGGTTTAATTTTAAGTCTTATAGAGATATGATTGAATTCATTAAATCAAATGGATTTCCTGTAGATGATTATTTTTATTACGCTGATAATTTTGAAGAAATAGAAGAACAGCTAAAGTATATTGAATCAATTAAGCCTGATCTTAACTTTGACATAGATGGTGTGGTAATTGCCATTGACGATATAAAAACAAGAGAGGCTCTTTCATATACAATTAAATTTCCTAAATGGGCTATTGCTTATAAATTTAAAGCAGAAGAGACAACTACTAAAGTTATAGATGTGGAATGGAATGTGGGGAGAAGCGGAAGGGTTTCACCTACTGCAATCTTAAAGCCTGTGGATCTTGCTGGTGTTATCGTTAAAAGAGCTACGTTAAATAATTTAGACGATATTAAAAGAAAAGGTGTGCGAATTTTTGCAGATGTATTTGTAAGAAGGAGCAATGATGTAATACCTGAAATAATGGGAACAGTTGAAGGTTGTCTTGAAAACACAAAAGAAATAGTCCCACCAGAAGTATGTCCATATTGTGGAACAAGGTTAATTTTAGATGGAGCTCATTTGTTTTGCGAAAATTCTTTAAGCTGCACCCCTCAGCTTGTGAAAAGCATAGTCCATTTTGCATCTAGAGATGCTATGAATATTGAAGGATTAAACGATAAAACTGCTGCTCAATTAGTTGAACAGCTTAATATAAAGAATATAGCTGATGTTTATAAAATTAAAAAAGAAGAACTTTTAACCCTTGATAAATTTGCAGATAAAAAGGCAGAAAAATTATTAAGCGCCATTGAAAATTCAAAAAAAACAAAACTTTCTTCATTCATATATGCTTTAGGAATACCTAATGTTGGGCTTAAAACAGCTAAAGATCTTGCTAAAAAGTTTAAAAATTTAAATAATATTATGAATTTAAGCAAAGAAGAGCTCATGACAACCAGCGACATTGGAGGAGTTGTTTCAAAGAATATTACAGATTTTTTCCAAAGTGAAGGAATTAAAGCTATTTTTTATGAACTTAAAAATTTAGGAATTGAATTTATTGATGAATCTGATATAGAGTGTGGCAGCATTTTTGCAAATAAAAATGTAGTTGTAACAGGAAAGTTAAATAAGTACTCTAGAAATGAAATAAAGGATAAATTAGAGGCTTTAGGAGCAAATGTTACTGAAAGCGTCAGCAAAAAAACAGATTATGTAATTTATGGAGAAGATGCTGGATCTAAATTTGATAAAGCAAATAAATTAGGAGTTAAAACTATATCCGAAGAGGAATTTGAAAATTTAATAAAAATTTGAGGAGGAAATTTATGGAATTGACTTTAGATAAAATAAAGCAATTAGCTGATTTATCAAAATTAAAATTTAATGAAGATGAACTAAATGAGATATATGAGCAAATTAAAAAAATCGTAAATATTAAATACATGGTCAAACTATATAGCTTAGACTTAGTAAATACACCCATATGCATAAACCCTTTATCCATTGAGAATTTTATGAGAGAAGATGTGCCTTTAAATGATTTTAAATTAGAGGATGCCCTTTTAAATGCTCCTGAAAAAATAGAAGAATACTTTGTTGTTCCAAGAATTGTAGAATGATGTTGGAGGATATAGATGGAAATATATAAACTTTCTGGTTTAGAAATAACAAAAAAGATACTAGATAGAGAATTAACATGCGAAGAGGTTATAAACCATTTCATCAAAAGGATAAAGGATATTGATAAAAAAATAAATGCATTTATTACCCTCGATGAGGAAGGGGCTTTAAACCAAGCTAAAAAAATTGACGAGAAGATTTTAAATAAAGAAAAGCTAGGGGCTTTATGTGGAATTCCAATTGGATTAAAGGATAATATAAATTATAAGGGATTAAAAACCACTTGTGGATCAAAGATTTTAGAAAATTTTATATCTCCTTATAATGCTACTGTAGTGGATAAAATATTAAGTGAAGATGGAATTATAATTGGAAAATTAAACATGGATGAATTTGCCATGGGATCTACAAATAAAACGAGTTTTTTTGGGCCTGTTAGAAACCCTTGGAATTTAAATAAAATATCTGGTGGATCATCAGGGGGGCCTGCTGCTGCTGTAGCTGCAATGGAAATACCTATGGCTCTTGGAACAGATACTGGAGGATCTATTCGTGAACCTGCATCATATTGTGGAGTTATAGGTACTAAACCTACTTATGGAGCTGTATCAAGATATGGTGTAGCTTCTTTATGCACATCTCTTGATCAAGTAGGGGTTTTTGGAAGGACTTATGAAGATGTTGCGCTTTTATCATCTGTAATATATGGATTTGATGAAAAGGATTCTACATCTAAAGAATGCAAAGTTAATCTTGAGAATTTAGAAAATTTTGATTTTGTTAAAGGTTTAAAAATTGCTTATCTTGAAAGCTTAAGTGGAGAAAAAGAGAATGAGCAGGTTAAAGTAATTATGGAAAAGGCTATATCAGATCTTGAAGAAAAGGGTGCTATAATAAATAGGATTCAATTAAAGGATGATTTATTTGATCTTTTTATGAGCACATATCACATTATGACTAGTACTGATAGCGCATCAAATTTAGCTAGATTTGATGGTATAAGATATGGATATAGGGATGAAAATGCTAAGACAACAGATGATATATATTATAATTCTAGAACAAAAGGCTTTGGTGAGGAAGTTAAAAGAAGAATTGTAATGGGAAATTTATTTACCCTTGAGGAAAATATGGATAAATACTATAACAATGCTTTAAAAATTAGATATAAAGTAATTGAGAAGGTTAAAGATGCATTTAAAAGATATGACTATATTTTATCACCAAGCACTGTTGATATAGCTGATGATATAGATAAGAAGTATTTTGAAGCAGAAGGTTATTTTTCAAACCCTCAACTTGTCCTTGCAAATTTAACAGGTCTTCCTGCAATATCAATTCCTTATGATTTTTTAAATCATATGCCTATAGGTATCCAGTTTATTGGTAATTATTTTTCAGATTCTAACCTTTTAAAATTTTCTAAGCTTTTTCCTAAGCTTGAAATTAAAGAAGAAATATAGGGGTGGTTAAAAATGGATTATGAATTAACAATTGGACTTGAGATACATGTTGAGCTTTCAACAAAGACTAAAATATATTGCAAATGCAGAACATCTTTTGGAGGAAAGGCAAATACTAATGTGTGTCCAGTGTGTTTAGCTCTTCCTGGAGCTCTTCCTGTTTTAAATAAAGAAGTTGTAAACTATGGAATAAAATCTGGGCTTGCCCTTAATTGCTCTATAAATAGTTTTTGTCATATGGATAGAAAGAATTATTTTTACCCAGATATAACTAAAAATTATCAAATAACCCAAAGTCCACTTCCTCTATGCAAGGATGGTTTTGTAGATATAGACATTGATGGTGAGAAAAAGAGAATAGGGATTGAAAGAATACACATTGAAGAGGATACTGGAAAAGCTCTTCATACAAATGGAAAAACTCTTATGGATTTTAACAGATGTGGAGTGCCTCTTATTGAGATTGTTACAAAACCAGATTTAAAAACAAAAGAAGAAACTATATTATTTCTTGAGAGAGTTAAGTCCATTTTAGTTGCCATAGGTGTTTCTGATTGTAAGATGGAAGAAGGTCAATTAAGATGTGATTTAAATGTGTCTGTTAAAAGAGCTGAAGATAAAAAGCTTGGAGTTAGATGTGAAATTAAAAACATGAGTTCCTTTAAAGCTATTGAAAAGGCAATAGATTATGAATTTAATAGGCATGTGAAAGCTATAGAAAATGGCGAAAAATTAATTCAAGAAACTAGAAGATGGGATGAAAAAAATTTAGTGTCAATTTCAATGAGAGAAAAGCAAAGTGCTAATGACTACAGATACTATCCTGAGGGTGATTTAGGTGCCCTAAAGATTTCTGATGAATGGATAGAATCTGTTAAAAAAACCATACCTGAGCTTCCTCATGAAAGAGTTGAAAGATTTGTTTTAGAATATAAAATTCCTGAATATGATTCAGAAGTTTTAAACCTTTCAAGTAAAATGGCAGATTTTTTTGAAGAAACAGCTAAAATTTCTAAGGATGCAAAGGCTTCATCTAATTGGTTAATGGGAGATATATCAAGGCTTTTAAATGAGGAAGCTATTAAGCTAGAAAATGTTAAATTTTCACCTTCTAATTTAGCTTCACTAATAATTTTGATAAATAACGGCACTATATCCAATGCAATTGGGAAAACTGTTTTACAAGAGATGTTTAACACAGGAAATTCTCCTGATGAAATTGTGGAAAAAAAGGGCCTTAAACAAAATAGCAATGAAGATGAGATAAAGGAAGCTTCCATTAAAATTTTTGAAAAAAATAAACAAATTGTTTCTGATTATAAACTTGGAAAAGTTAAAATACTCGGATTTGCAGTTGGACTTGTAATGAAAGAAATGAAAGGAAAAGCTAACCCTACAATTGTAAATAAAATAGTTACAGACCTTTTAAATAATTATGAATTTAACAAATCATAAAAGGCACCAAAAGTTTAATTGACTTTTGGTGCCTTTTATATTAGATTTAATATAAATTTTAGATTATCATTAAAAAAAGTATTTAAACTATTGTTTTTTTTCTGTATACTATGAGTATATACAACATTAAAAGGATAAAAATACTTATTTTCAAAGCTAAATATTTAATTGAAGCTATTTTGTTAAATGAAATAAAAATGAAGTTCATATTTATAATATATTATTTAGTTTAATTTTTCTATAATTTGCATTTTTGATATAGAAAAATTAAGTTATTTATAAAAATAATAGTAAAAATGTCAAAACTACTAGTAAAATTAAGTATAGCTTATGTTTTGAGGTGGCCATCCATGGATGAAAAGCTAAAGGAAGTTTTTTCAAAAGAAAATTACGATAAAGAAAAAGTTTTTCATGAACTTTATTCTTTGTTATGGCTTGATTTATATAAATATGCTGCATACACACTTGGAAGCCATGAAGAAGCAGAAGATGCAGTGCAGGATGCTGTAGCGCTTGCTTATGACAATTTTGAAAAATTGAAAAATAAGGAAGCATTTAAGTATTGGGTTTTTAAAATATTATCAAATTGTTGCAAAAAAAAACTAAGGGGTATTATTTGGAGTAGAAAGACATCTCCTATATATGATATTTTTGATTTGCATGAGGAAGATAAAACTAGCGAAATTATGGAAAGTATCGATCTATACAATGAAATAACAAAACTTAAAAGCGATGAGAGAATGATATTAAATCTTTCAATTTTTGGAGGGTACAAAAGTAACGAGATTTCTGAAATATTGAATTCTCCAGAAGGTACTGTCAGATCAAAACTTCATAGAGCATTGAAAAAATTAAAGGGTAGTATTGGAGAGTGATTTTTTATGAAAGATAACTTAGAAGAAAAAGATATTATTATGGAGCAAAAGTACATAGAACAAAAATTAAAAACCTTAGATGATTATCTTGTTATTCCAAATAGCATTAGACCAGAAAATATATGCTTTAAATACAGGAGAAGAAAATATATTAAGAATGTTGCTGCAGCAGCTATTTTTGTAATAATTATTTCAGTGGCATCTGTTTTATTTATATTAAGAAATAATGGAAATAGACCATTTATTTCTTCAGCTACTGCAGATTCAACTAATAAAAAAGAAAATTTAAACAAAACCTCTGAAAGCGATAACTACATTATTAAATCTAATATAGATAACTATGATGATTTAAAAATGGTTTATTCTAAGCTTATAAATAAGAGTTCTGATGTTATGGATGTTAATTATATGTCAGGCAAGAGTGTTCACGATGATACTTCCTCACTATCAGTCATAGAAAATTCTAATGATACTGGAGATATTGTTAAAACTAATGGTGAATATATATTTACTCTATCTACTGAATATGAGCGTAGCGACGAGGATAAATCTTTAATTGATAAAAGCACAGCTAAAGTAAATATTGTAAGCACATTAGAAAAGGGTACGATGAAACAAGTAGGTGCAATCGATATTGACGGACAAGCAATTGAAATGTATTTAACAGGTAAAATGCTTATTGTAATTGCAAGACCAGAGCCATATTACATTGACCTTGAAAACAATAGAAATGTTTCCATTGAGGAACTTAACAAATCCTTTGACGATTTTTATAAACAAAACAATGGAACTGTCAGTTATGAGATGACAGAAAAATTTTATGAAGGATTTCAGTATGAGAATAGGACTCAAGTTTTAATATATGATGTTAGCGATATTAATAGGCCTATACAAAAAAGGAAGTTTATTCAAGATGGATACTATTCTTGTTCTAAGTTAATTGGCGATAATTTTTATCTAATAACAAATAAGTATGATTATAAAAAACATTATGATGATTTAAACGATATAAACCCTGAAAATATTTTACCATTTGTCAACGATAGTTTAGCAGATGGAGTAAATAAATATATCGATTTAAGCAATATTACTGTATTTTCCAACCCTAATAGCTATCAATATACTGTTATCAGTGGATTTAACGTTAAAAATAGTGGAAAGGTAACAACTGAGGCATGCCTTGGAGGTGTAAACACAACATATTCAAGTTCTAATTGCATTTATTTTACAAGCACAGATTATAATAATTTTGCATCAAAAGATTTTTATACAAATATTATGAAATATTCCTTAAATAATGCAATGCCAAAGCTTTTAGCATCTGGAAAGGTTTCAGGAGCTATATTAAATAAAGCTTTTTTAGATGAATACAATGATTATTTTAGAATAGCTACTGTAAATGACCCAAATAGCAAGGACGATTGCATAAATAATATTTATATTTTAGATAACAATTTAAAGACTGTTGGAAAAGAAGAAAATTTATTGCCAGATGAGCAAATAAATTCTGTTAGATTTATTAAAGATACAGGATATTTAATTACAAATAAAAAGGTGGATCCTTTATTTTCACTTGATTTAAGCAATCCATCTAATCCTAAATTAATTGGTGAAATAAAAATACCAGGTTTTACTTCATATTTATGCCCTTATTCAGATACAAAGCTTATTGGTGTAGGAAAAGATGTGCAGATAAAAAATCTAAATGGAGAAGATTTACCTTTATCCCAAGGGATAAAATTATCTTTCTTTGATATATCAAATCCTGACAATCCTGTTGAATTAAAGAGCATTTCCATTGGTGGAAGGGGAACTTCATCAGAAGTTCTATATGACAGTAAATCTTTATTGTTTTCAAAGGACAATAATATTTTAGCTTTCCCAGTTACGCTATATGAAAATAAACAAAATACAACAGAATCATTGTCAGCAGGAGTATTCTCCTTTATTGGATATTATATATATACAATTGACGATAAGGGTAATTTTATTTACAAAGATAGGGTGACTCATTACGACAAATTACCTGATTATACAAATTCAGACGATAATAACTTTTTTGATAATATAGGTTATGAAATAAGCAGAGGTGTTAAGGTAGATGGAGTTCTTTATACAGTGTCTGAAAAAATGATAATGGCCAACTCATTAAGTGATTTTAAACAATTAGGAAAAATTCAGTTAAAAAAATGATGACATATTATTTAAAAATCAGTTAAAACTTATGTTTTAGCTGATTTTTTTTGGTGCAAATTATTAGTATATTTGATTTTTCCATATCTAAATACATAATAAAAGGTAAATATAAAGATTATAAATGCCGTGAAAATGGTTAATAATTGATAATATTAAATTTTAATAAAAAATATTGAGTAATGCAACAAAATTTACCTTTATTTACTCTATATATTAAAGGGTGATATTGAGGAGTGAATATCTATGAAAAACGATTTGAAAGATAAAGATATTGCCATAGAAAAAGATAAAATAAAAGAAAAATTGAAAAAAATAGATAGTTATCTTATAATACCAAATTCAATAAAACCAGAAAATATAGATTATAGATTTAAAACGAAGAAAAATTATGCAAAACCTATTATAGCTGCAGCTTGTTTAATAATAATTTTATTTAGCACTATTTTATTTTTAAACAAAAAAAATCCAATGATTTCAAATGATACAGTTACTTATGATAAGCTTAAAGGCATTTATTTAAGCTTTCATAATAATAGCACAGAAAACAATAATGCTTTCGCAGCAAATGATGAAGAAAAATCACTTAAACAAAATGTAATTGGAGGTATGGATGGCTATTTAGCAAGAGGAGTTTCTGATACCAATATTCAAGTAAAAGGAGTAGATGAAGGAGATATTGTAAAAACTGATGGAGATTATATTTATTCATTAAGCAATTATTATTATATGGATAATGTTAATGGAGAAAAATATTTTAAAAGTGAATATATCATAAATATTGTAAGCACACTTAGAAAAGGTGAAATAAAAAAAATAAATACTATTAAAGTTAAAGGGCAGCCTTTAGAAATGTATTTAAAAGATAAAACATTAGTGGTGATTTCAAATATAGACCCACAATATTTAGATATAAAAACAAATAAAATTTTAACTGGGGAAGAATATAACAATATATATGAAGATATGTTTAATGATAGCTTGATAACTGAAGAAATGAGAAATGATTTTTTAAAAAGATATCAATATCAAACTTTAACATCTGCTCTTATTTACGATGTTAATGATGCTTACAATCCAAAGCTTTTAAGGGAATTTACTCAAGAAGGATATTATTCTTCTTCAAGGTTAATAGACAATAATCTATATATGATTACCAATAAAAATGACTATATGATAATATACGATAAAGAAGAAGATATAAATATTTCAAATATAGTGCCATTTACAGATGATTCTATAGATGGAGGAAAGAGGACTTCTATTTCGGCTAAAGATATTTCAGTATTTAATAAACCAAATAATTATTCATTTACATTGATAAGCGGATTAAATATAAAAAACAAGGAGAAAGCAATTTCTAAGGCATGTTTAGGCGGAAGTGATATAGTATATTCATCATTAAATTCTATGTATATTACAAGCAGATATTATGAAAATGAAACTAACGCAAATGCAAATAATAAAATAGCTATAGATATGATAATGCCTGTAAATAGCGATACTGATATAATTAAATATACTTTTGAAAATGGTAGACCTGTTTTTTATGCATCAGGAAGGGTACCTGGAAATGTATTAAATCAATATTCCATTGATGAATACAATGGATATTTAAGGATAGCAACCACAAAGGGAAATACATGGGATACCACTGGTGATAGTATTAGCAAAAACAATATATATGTTTTAGATGATAAATTAAATGTAATAGGGAAAATAGAAGACTTAACACCTGGTGAAAAGATATATTCCGTTAGATTTATGGGGGAAAAGGGATATATAGTAACTTTTAGACAAGTAGACCCTTTATTTGCACTGGATTTATCAAATCCAAGGGAACCTAAAGTTACAGGAGAGCTTAAAATACCTGGGTTTAGCTCATATTTGCACCCATATTCAGATAATTTATTAATTGGAATAGGGAACGATACTGAAACTGTAACTCTTGACAATATAAATGGCGAAATAGTTAAGACTAAAGGAATAAAGCTTTCTTTATTTGATGTGTCAAATCCTAATGATCCTAAAGAAATTAAAAACTTTATATTAGGAGATATGGGAACAAGCTCAGAAGTTTTATACAATCCAAAGGCATTATTGTTTTCAAAGGAAAAGGATATATTAGCTTTTCCAGTAACTTTATGCGAGGGACAAGAAAATAATAACACTGTATCATTTATTGGCTATTACGTGTTTAAAATTGACGAGTCTTCTGGTTTTTCTATAAATGGAAGGATAACTCATTATGATAAACTTCCAGATTATAATTATTCAGATGAGAAAAGTTATTATGATAACCTTGGATATGATATTAAAAGAGGAGTTTATGTTGATGATGTGCTTTATACTGTATCTGATAAAACTTTAATGGCAAACTCCTTAAGCGATTTTAGCTTAATAAATAAAGTGGATTTAAGATAATTTCTATTATATAGAAGAACAGAGCGTGAAATTCTCTGTTCTTTTTTTACTAAAAATCATAAAAATATGGGATACCAAATAATTTCATTTTCCTTTAAAGAGACATCAAAGCTTGATCCGTCGCCTTTATATACTGTGGTTTTCTGAGTTTCATAAGTGTTATTGACTACGCAAAACTTATTGTTTTCAATATAAGCATGAACTTCCACATTGATATTATCAGAAAACCATTTTTTAAGTTTATCTTCACCTCTGCTGCTCCACAATAAAGCTCTGTGCAATAACCTTGAGTTTTCATAACTATATGGAAGGCCACTTATATAAACTGTGCGCCCTTTGCCATATTGATTTGCAGCAAGCTGAACATTCCAAGTTTTCTTAATATATTGATTAGCTATTGGCTTATAAGGTGTTTCTGTTACACATATTACCTCTGTATTTTCAAAAGCATAAATTTCTTTTTGTCCTTCACCAAAATCAATTGGTAAGGTGCAATCTTCTGTAATAAAATGCTCTCTTTCTTCCCAATTATATTTATCATAGTTAAGTGTAAAACCTGTTTCTTTTTCTACACCTAAACAAGATGCAAGCTGAAAGAAGCGCCCATTATATTGATGAGCTGAAGGTTCACCTATTCCAATAAATCCACCACCATTATAGATAAAGTTTCGTATAGAAGTTATTATTTTTTCATCTATCCAATTTTCACCACCTGTATGAGCTGTATCTGCATCACCTAAATTGATGATTATATCAATTTCATTTAAAATATGTGGATCCTCTCTTATATCATCAAAGCTAATAAAAGAAACGTCAAAAGGTAAACCTGATAAAGCCTCTAAAATGCCGCTATAGCTGTAGTTTTTCTTAAAATACAATCCATGATGTACCATATGGCATCCCCAAGAACGTATTTTTCCCCAAGAATTAAGAATAGCTACGCTCTTCGCATTATATGGGACAGTGCCACTTATGTTATCATATAATTTCCTAAATTCATTGCATACATCTGTTATATAGTCTATAAATTCAGGAAATTTTAGAGCTAATTTTAAATATCCTCCATATCCGATTCTGTCAATAGGTTTTCTTAGCATAGCTCTTCTAGATGTAACCCAGCCTTCCTTTGCTTCTTTTAAAGGATTTCCTGTTTCACAAAATACATCTGGAAAGAAGTAAGGCATATATCTGCCTTCTCTATATTTAACGCCATCTACATCGCTTATAAGCCTTAATGTTACACCGCTTGCTACACTACCCACAAGAGCATCAAGCCCTATTTTCTTAAAATCTTCCATAAACGGTTCTGTGCCAATCCAATGATCTCCCAAAAACATCATAGCTTCACAGCCCATTTCATGAGTTATATCTACAAATTCTTTAGCAAGCTTTGCAACCTCTCTTTGTTGAAACTTTTGAAAATCTTTAAACTCTTTTGATGGAATGCGATATTGATTTGCATAATACCCTTCATCAATTATATATTCAGGTCTAAATTTATATCCTACTTCTTTTTCAAACTGCTCTAAAATATAAGGGCTTACAGATGCAGAATATCCATACCAATCAACATATTTTTCTCTCTTTAACTCATCAAATAAAAGCGTAAATTGATGAAAAAAAGTTGTAAACCTTATTACATTCACATAAGGATGAGCTGCAATAAAATCTTTTAATCTTTTTTTGCTAAATTCTTTTGTCTTAGGCTGACGTACATCAAAAGTCATTTGATGCTCAGAATCTTTCCAGCCATTTACTATAGAATTGTACATATGAACAGGGTCCCATATTAAATAAGCAAGAAAGCTTACAGTATATTCGTGGTAAGGAATGCAGTTACTTATTATTACTTCTTCTTTTATTTTATCAAAATCCCATTCTGCAATGATTTCATTAGAAGTTCTGTCAATTACTTCCCACCATCTTTTTATATTATCATTTACGTTAGGTAAAATGAGCTCTTTGCTCAAGCCTTTTGATATGGGGATTCTAATTTCATTTGAACAGGCCATAAAGAAATCAGTCATTATATAGCATTGCTGTATTTCATCTGGATTTTGTTTTGCCCATTTATTGTCCTTTCGGGTTGTATAATAAGTTGCATAAATTTTTACACCAGAATCCTTTAATTCCTTTGGAAATTCTGTGCCATCACAATCTCTTAAAGCATCTGCTCCAAGCTTTTTAATTATTTCTTTAGTTTCCTCAATAATATCTGTATCAGTTGGTATTGTAACTCTTCCTTTACTCATCGTTTTAACCTTTCTTTTAATGATATTTTTTATATTTAATTAACCTTTAACTGCACCTGCTGAAATTCCTTGTACAAAGTACTTTTGAAAGTAAATAAACAGTAGGACTATTGGAATTAGGACAATCGATACTGCAGCAGATAACAGCCCCCAATTCGTTCCAAATTGCCCTTGGAAAGCAACAATACCCATGGATAGAGTTCTTATGCTCGATGCTGAAAGGGAAACTGTAGCCCAAAGAAGCTCTCCCCAAATTCCTGCAAAGCATGTTATAGCGCAAGTTCCAACTGCAGGCATCATAAGGGGTATTACAATTTTATAAAATAATTTAAATTCTGAACAGCCATCAACTCTAGCAGCTTCAAGGAGTTCGTTAGGAAGTGTTTCGAAAAAATTTTTAAAAATGAACACGCTTGTAGGAAGCCACCAGCCTACATATGGAATTATAAGTGTATATAGGCCATTTAATAATTTAAGTTTAGACATGGTTAAATACATAGGCATAATTACAGACTCAGAAGGGAGCATTGTAATTCCAAGCATAATAAGGAGGATAGTTTTTGAATAGGGCACGTCTAACCTTCCTAATGCATAACCAGCTAATGCTGCTGTAAATAATACTGCTACTGTTGTAATTAATGTAGTTATTAAAGTATTTATAAAGTAATCGCCAATATGTGCTGTTGTCCATGCCTCTAAATAATTTGAAAATCTCCAAGTCTTTGGAAGTCCGAATATATTTGTATAAAACTCGCTGGTTGTTTTAAAGGATGTTAAGAGTATGAACATAATTGGGTAAATGGTAATTAAAACAAATACAAGAACTAAAATTCTGCTTTTAAACATAGACTTAGTATTCATATTGTTCATCCCCCTTTAATATTTTTTGAGAAAGGATAACTATAGTGAGCACAATTATTGTAAAAATTGTACCCATACTTGAAGCGTAACCAAATTTATCATATTTAAAAGCATTATCCATCATATACATAGGCACAACATAAGAAGCACGGCCAGGGCCCCCGTTAGACATTATTTTAACTATATCGTAGACCTTAAATGAAGACATAAGAGTAAGTATAAATGACATTATTATAGTTGGTTTCATTAAAGGAAGCACAATTTTTGTATAAGTTTTAAGCGTTGTAGCCCCATCAAGGTTTGCAGATTCAAACAAAGACAAAGGTATAGCTTGCATTGCAGCAATGCAGAGCATAAGGGGGAGACCTAAGCTTTTTAAGCCTCTAATTATGGTTAAAGTCCACATAACTGTATTTTGATCAGAAAGCCATGCTCTTTTTAAAAAACCAAGCCCTATAAATGTTAAAAATTGATTGACAATTCCATATTGAAAGTTAAGCATAAATATAAACATAAGTCCAATTACTGACATAGGTAACATATATGGCATAAACAAGATAAGTCTATATACAGCGCCTTCTTTTGAATTTAATCTAAAGACACAAAGAGCAAGTATAACTCCTAAAAGTACAGATATGCATGTGGAACCGATGCCAAGTATTATAGAATTAACAATAGATGATAAAAAAATTCTATCTGAAAATGCGTGAATGAAGTTATCAAAACCTATCCATTTAGGCTCTGCAAAGCCATCCCACTTTTGAAAAGAAAGTATTAAATTCCAAACAAAGGGTATAACATTAGAAAATGCTATAAGGAGTATTGATGGCAATAGGAATATAATTCCTAAGGTTCTTTTATAGTTTTTTTCTTTTTTGTTCATTATAGCCTCCCTATAAAAATATTAAAAGATTGCATCAAAACACTTTATTTTGATACAATCTTTTTTTATAATATTTAATTAATTTCTTTTAAAATTGTATCATATTCTTTTAAAATTTCATCCTTTGATCTTGCACCAAGAACGTAATCTGCAAGAAATACTTGTTTTATAAAAGTTGTGAGCTCAGGATTTGTTAAAGTTTTTGCTTCCATGTATTGAGAAAGCTCTGATAATATTTTTACATCACCATCATTTATTTGAACTGATTTATTGGATGGAATAATTCCTGCCTCTGGAAGTTTTGCTTGAGACTCATCATCTAATAAAACTTTAAGGCATTCTATCGCTCCTTCTTTGTTTTTAGCATTTGAAGGGATGAAGAATCCGTCTGTTCCTCCGATATTAACAGTTTCGGTACCTGTTTTTGGCCAACATACTGGAACAACTTCAAAATCAACTTCCTTTTTAATATCTACAAATAAAGATGCCATTTCAAATAATACAGCGGTATCGCCCTTTGTAAAGGATGCTCTTGCTTCATCACGAGCTGAGTTTACACCGCCTTGGCCTGGATACCAATATCCTTTTTCGTCAATTGTCTTTGCAAGATCTAGAGATTTTGATAAAATAGGGTCACTGCCTGGAAGCTTATTGTTAATCCATTCATCATATCTGCCTTCAGATTTTAAAGCAGATGCAACTGTGTTTTTAACAAACCATTCCTGACCATCTCTCCAAAGTGCAAATGGCTGCTTGTCGATTGCTTTAATTTTTTCACAAGCTTGCATAAATTCATCAAATGTCCAAGTGGGATTAATTGTAACACCAGCCTCATCAAATATCTTTTTGTTTACTAAGGCCATTTGATATGTAGCATCTAATGGAACTGCATATACTTTGCCATCAAACTCACCAGTTTGAAGTTGTGCAGGTACAAAAGTATTTCTCCATTTCCCACCATCAGCATCTAATGCTTCAGTTAAATCATATGCTTGGCCTACTTTAATAAATTGATCCATAGCTTGTGGCCAGTAGCAATAAACATCACAAGGTTCTCCTGATGCGATTCCTGTCTTAATAACTTGATCTAAATTTCCCCAGTCAACAGGTATTACTTCTATATCATATTGAGGTAATTTTTCTTTCATTCTTTCAATCATTCCTGCTACAGGTGTATATTCATTGATTAAACCATAGAATTTAACTTTTTGCTTTTCACCACTTGTTGCCTGCTGCGTTGATGAAACTGTAGAATCTTGTGATGGTGGTGCTTGTGTAGTTGATCCTGTTTCTGGAGCTTTAGTTCCACAAGAAGTAAAGACCATCATTGCAGTAAGAAATAAAGAAAATGCCGATGCTAATCTTTTCAATGTAAATTCCTCCTAATTTGAAAAATCATAAATTGATCATATCATGTAAACGATAATACAACAATTACATAAAACTATACTTATATAGTAAATAACTACAATCCAAAAAATATATCTTAATTTTTTTTAATTGTGATGAATTGTTAAACTTGATATAATAATAAATAAAGTTTTAGAAAGAATGGCTTGCATGAATAAAATTTTAAATTTAATTACTAAAAATTTAAAAATTAATATAATCATATCTATTAGCCTTATTTTGTTTATTATAATTCCTCTTATTTCAATTTTTATATGTATTTATTTTATAAATATAAATGAACTTATAAAGCAGCAAGATGAAGCAGTTTATGCAACTTTTCTTCAAAAGAAAAATGATGTTAATGATGTTATAAATGATATGCTTTATTTTTCCATAGATTTATCTACAAACGATTTATATAAAAACATTATTGATGAATACTTAGAAAATAAAAAATCAAGAAATTACGAAATATTGAGAAATAGTTTATCGATAAATTTAAATAAAAGCCTCTTAAATAAGAATTTTATATCCAACATTTGCATAAGCCATGGTAAAGATATAATATATCAGTTTGGAAAAAATTCTATTTATTATGAAAATCATAACCTTGCAAAAGATCAAGTTAACCTCAACCTTACTGTGCTTGATGATAATCTTGTAATTAAGGATTATATACCTCAAATATCTGTTGTAATGCATAAATATTACCCCGTTCATGGCAAAACCATTTTTTTAAGAATAAGTTTTGATGAATTAAGTTTTAAAGAGATTTATGACTATAAATATTACAAAGGTGTGAAAGCTTTTGTTGTTGATAAAAATAATGATATTATTTCTTCAAATGAAAATGAACTAGGAGAAGACTTTGAGTATAAAAACTTATTAGATGCTGTATCAAAGTGTAAAAGAATTAAAATTAACAATGATTCATATTTGGTTTTAAAATATAATGTGGATAAGTTTGATTTAAAGCTTATATACTTAATTCCTTTAAGCACTATAGATAATTTTGGCATACTTAGCTTTACTTTTATTTCAATTTTCATTTGTATTATTTTAGTTTTTATATTTTATAAAATACTTAGCATGTCTATAATTACACCTATTAATGAGCTTACTGCAAAAATTCAAAGGGTAGGTTCAAAAAATGAAACAATTGTAAATAAACTTTCAAATATAAATGAAGTAACTTATTTAAGCATAAACTTTTCTGAAATGATTTTAAGAATTGATAATTTAATTGAAACTGTATACAATTCTGAAATAAAGAAAAAGGAAGCACAGCTAAAATCACTGGAAAGTCAAATAAATCCTCATTTTTTATATAATACGCTAGATTCCATAAGGTGGAGGGCTATAATCAACAAAGATGTTGAAGTAGCTCAGCAAATAGAGGTTTTGTCAAATATTTTCAGACATGTTTTAAATAAAGGAAGCGAAATAACAACTGTAAAAAATGAAGTAGACCACATTAAAAATTATATATACATTCAAAAATTTAGATTTGGGGATAAAATTAAATATGAAATCAATTGCAATGAAGAGCTATTAGAATGTAAAACATTAAAACTTATAATTCAACCTCTTGTTGAAAATGCTATTATACATGGTCAGGAAACTAAAATTACAAGTGGTATAGTTAAAATTAATATATATAAAGTCGATGGAGATATTGTTTTTGAAGTTTCAGATGATGGCATTGGCGCTGATGAGGATGAAATTAATAAACTTATAGAAGAGGAAGCAACCACTAAAAGCTTTGCGCTTAGCACTACTTCTAAAAGGCTTAAAGTAAAATTTGGAGATAAATATGGACTTGAGTTTAAAAGTAAGATAGGCGTTGGAACAGTTGTAAAAGCGAGAGTGCCTTTAGATTTTAAATAACTAAAAAGGGAATTTAATAAGATGAGTAAAAATGATTTATTAATTGTTGATGATGAAATGCAAATAAGACAGGGGTTAAAAGATGGCATAGACTGGTCAGAATGTGGCATAGACAATGTATTTGTTGCAGAAAATGGAAATAGTGCGTTTGATATTTATAAAGAAGTTATGCCTAAGATTATAATTACAGATATTAAAATGCCTGGCTTAAATGGGTTAGAGCTTGCACAAAAAATAAAGCAAATTGATAAAAATGCCACAATTATTCTTCTTAGCGGTTTTGGTGAATTTGAATATGCACAGAATGGAATAAGATTAGGCGTACTCGATTATTTACTTAAACCTGTTAATATCGACAGTTTAAAACTATGTGTGAAAAAGGCACTTGAAAAGCAAATGCATATTAAAACTAGTTTAGATATGGATATAAAGAACAAGGGATGGATTTCAAATATATTGCAATATATACATGAAAATTATAATAAAAATATAACGGTTGAGAAAGCATCAAATTACGCAAAGAAAACTCCTAACTATGTTAGCAGTATATTTAAAAAAGAAATGGGTATAACTTTCAATGAATATTTAAACAAATACAGAATTGAGCAAGCTAAAAAGCTTATACAGTTTGAAGACTTGTTGATTTATGAAGTTGGCATTAAGGTCGGATTTAAAGATTATATTTATTTTAATAAAATATTTAAAAAGTATGAAAAAATATCACCTACGGAATTTCGCAAAACTATTCAGAGAAAATTGAAATTTTAAGGAAGGGAGAGAATTTTAATTTGATGCTGTATTGTAATATAAAAAATCAGGCTTTAAATGAGAGGCCTGGTTTTTTGTGAATTTTATCTAAAATGATATCTTGTTTAACTCTACCTTCAAGAAAGTATAGTTTAAAATATTCCTATTTCTAAAAAAAATTTTTTAAGACAAAATTTACTTTGAAATTTATAATCGACAAGGGGAAAATTTTAAAAGAAAGGACACTGTTCTTTAAATAGATGTTTTTAGATATAGAGAATAACCCTGACATGTTTTTCTTTTTTTGAAAGGGTTTTATGAAAGAATGCTCTTATTTAGTTTTGGCTTATTTTAAGTCAAGTAAATATTATTTAAAGAATTCTGCGCAAGTTTTTGAGTTTAATTTCTTTAACAAGTTTTTATCAATTATATTTTTATCAGCATAAAGCCCCATGGTTTCTTCATCATATTTAACTTTAAATACATATTTAAACTTTCCTTGTGAAACAAGTCCTGCAAATCTACTTGCTTTTTCT
>JAVBPD010000084.1:0-17252 GCA_031549885.1 Clostridiaceae bacterium | reverse complement strand
TATAAAATTCAATGGAAAAGGAAGCAAAAATTGTATAAAAATAAGAGTTAATGAAAGGCATATGGCACAATATTTAAATAGAGGATATGTGACCCAGAGCACTTTAGATAAAATAATTAAAAAAGATAAGAATGTAGACTTAAGCAATTTGTTATAATTTAGGATATATAATATTAATTTCTATAAAATAGTTTAATGAATATAAATTAAATACAGAAAACAGACCTGTTTTTTTTAAAAAATAAAAAAGAGAGGTTTGATTGGCGTATGTTAAAACACAAAGTCGTTAGACTAACTTTACAAAACCATATCCCTCATCAGTTATAATACGGTATTTAATACTACATTTTAAGTTAATATACTTAAGACAAATTTATACTTAAATAATCTCAAAATTTATTTTTAATAGTCATAGTATAGATAAAAAAGGCTGCTGCAGAATTGATTTTATCGATTATGCAACAGCCCCTTTTTTTACAGCTTATTTAAATATGGTAAACAATAATATTCCAATAGGCAAAATGAAAAACAAATTCATAATATTAGACATGAGCAAGTTACTAGTTACTTCAACCATGCCTAACTCGCTGTTATCCTTCTTTATGTAATATCTTTGGGATTCAAAAAAGGTGATCAATTCAGGTATGCTGGTAACAAATCCAAATACAATACCTAATACAACTTCTGGTATGCCAAAATATGAAGTAAGGTTTTCTAAAGTACTTTTTAATATTGTACAAACAAAATAAAGACAACCACCTGAAGCTAAAATAACTAATGCTGAAAGTATAGCATTAACCCCTTTATTTTCTAATTGCTGCTCTTCTTCTAAAATTTTTTCGTTTAATTGTTCCTCATCTTTTATTAAAAAATGCTTATGCATCTGATAAGAAATAAAGTAAAACCCAAAGAACAATACAAACAAAACTGGTATAATGAAAGTGTTCAAAGTAATATTAAATATCATTATAAAATATGGAATAAAAATGGTTAAAAGCACCAGTATCACATCAACTTTTAGGGCTTTTTTGCGAAAGAATTTTTCATTTTTATTTATAAAAACAGAAGCTATATATTGTATTAGATTAATAATATTAGAAGTTAAAATATTATAAACACTGGTACCCATTAACCCCATTGCTGAGGAGACAGTTACTGTAAGTAATTCAGGTACCGAAGTTGCAAATCCGGTTATAGACCCTACAATCTTAGGGTTTAAATTTAAGCTTTCTCCAAATACACGAAGGGCTTTAACCAGCATATATTTAGAAACCAGTACAATAACAGCGCAACAAGTACTAAAAATAGCTAATTGAATAAAAAAATTCATGTTACCCTCCTTTATAAGTACTGTAGTATTTGTAAATAGCATAACAAAAAAATATAAAAAAGTAAATGTTAGTCCCTGCTTGCAAATCCTTCGCTTTTTTAATCCTTCTTTTAACATCTAAAAATTAAAAATCTTCCCTCCAAACAAAAAATTTAAAATAGGCACTCTAACAACTACTTCACAGGTCATTAAAGTAAGAGGTATGCTTAATGACATTATAACAATAAATTGCAAAGGAATATTTTGAGTAAAATTAACAATAAAATATGCAATTAGCAAAATAAAAATGTGGTGAAATATATATATTTTAAAAGAGATGCTAGAAAGATATTTTAAAACCCTATTAGTTTTATTTAAAATTTGCTGTGCTTGTCCAAATATTGCAATGATACAACTCCACATTGTAAAATTATCAAAAATAAAAAATATAAAGGTTTTTAAAGTTAATTTGCTTTCATAACCTATGTTATAAAATATATAATACATCATAAGCATGCTCACTAAAGCAATCGCAGTACACAACCATCTTTTTTTCTTTAACTTATACAAAATATGTTCATCAGATAAAAGCATAAATCCCAATAAAAATGTCACACTGTTTTGTCCTATACTATATGGAAATATAAAAAGAACAGGTGTAAATGCTAATGGAAATATGAAATGCAGATAAATAACAGGCAACTTCATATTTTTCATAAATTCATTTGATTTTATCTTTAAAAAGTATCTCATAGTTGGTAAGGAAATAACTGAAATTGCAAATAAAGTTTCTACAAACCACATATGAGCAGGTGTATATCCACCTGAAAATCCTGTAAAATCAATAATTTTTGTAAAGTATAATAAATATTGATAAAAAAAACTACCAAAAACTCCATTATGAGATATTTCAGCTAAATAAGCTATAATAGGAACAACAAAAACAGATGCAAATAAAAATGGAATTAATAATTTAAAAATCCTCTCATTTAAAAATTCTTTATTTGTTCGCTTTTGCAGAGCATAAAATGCGCTTACTCCTGCAATTGCAAACATCAATGGCATAAACCACCAGTTAAAAAATAGAATAAAATAATCAATGATTTTAATTTTAGCATAATGAATGTAATAGTTTCCAATTAACCCATTGTATATCATGCAAGTATGATATACAAATAAAAACAAAATACAAAATGTTCTAAGATTATCCAAATAATTTTTTCTATTGCTAGTATTATACTTCGTCATTTATTAGCTCCTTTTTAATATAAATATTTATTTTATAATTAAATTGCAATATATTATATTAAAAATGAACATATAGAGGTTTTTTTATGAGTTATAATGGCAATTTTTAGATTTATGAAGTGAATTTGTCATATATTAAAATACCCCTTCTTTAAAGTTTCTTATATCTGAAACTTTAAAGAAGGGGTTAACTTTATATTTTTTTTCCACAATAAGGGCATAAATCTGTTTTATCAGCAGCGCCATTCTTTAATTCAAATTTTTTTCCACAGTGAGGACATCTCCAAAACATGAGATTTAATATAAAAGATGTAGAAATACATAATGTCCCTATTATTATTTGAATAACTACAATTAACCCATTTTTTAAAAATCCAGTTATAAATAAAATAGAAAAACAAAGCAATCCAATATAAAATAAAACTAAACTTAATTTTCTTATTTTCTTTGTATTCATAAAAACCGTCCCTAATTAGTTATATTGAAACTAAATCAAATTCCCATTCATTATAAGGATACCAATTTACTTAATTTATGTAAATGAATTTAAGTGGTATACAAAATATTTTTTTGCTTAATAATTTTAAAAATTTAAAATTAAACTTAATTTATTCAAATTTTAATTTAATTTTTAATATTAACAAAAAATTAATAAATAAGGTTAAGATATTACATCAAATCTTAATAGTATATATTATATTTAAAATAACATATATCATGTAAATCATCTTAACGTAAATGTTATATTTAAATATTAAATTATAAAATTTATGGAGGTAAAAATGAAAAAGTCTAAGAAATTTTCAACTGAAATTAACTATGAAAAAGAGTGGATACATATTTTGGAAGCACTTGACTTAGAAGGAATGACTGCATATTGGCAAAGCGAAAATCTCCATTTTAAATATGATGAATTTGCAAGATTGAGTATATATGTGGATGCTGAAAAAGGTGAAAATGGTAATTTTTATTTTAATGATAATCAAAACTGGATGATTATACTTCATACTTACTTTGGACCATTTCAGCTTTTGCCTCGTCAATCCATACAATTAGGAAAAGTATCTTGTGCAGTATTTCTTGATGATGTAATTTCTGAATCTGTATTTCATGTAATGATTACCATAACTCAAACCGCTGGATATAAAATATTTGATTGCATTTATGATGAAAGCGAAAAAGCTTTCAAAATTTGCTCTGTATATGAAGCTGTTGGAAATGTTAACTATATTTTAGATTCAAGCACAAATTTAAAAAATGAGTTAATTAAAAACACTGAATTAAATATTAGTTACTATATACCGATAGGAATGGCAATTTATGAAACTACTAATTACTTTGAAAGCTTTATAAAACAATCTTACGATGGCAGTTCCTTAATTGTTGAATATTGCAATGAAACATTGCCTTCACAAGAAGAGCTTTTAGAAAGACCTTACCTTGCAAAATTCACACCTGGTGACAGTTTAGAAAAATGGACAACTAAATATTGTGATGATTTACAAAAAGATGATATACAATATGAATTTATAGAAAAGCAAAATAATATGTATATTTTAGAAACATGGACTAAAATTGTATCAGAAGACGATCCTGATTATGGTTTTACTTACATCTTCTTTAAAATTTCAAGTGGAGTTCCATTAACAATGAGGATATTAGGCCATAGGAATCTTGCTAAAAATGGCAATAAACAATTAGCATTAAATGATGGTAAAGAATTGTTTAAGAATTTTAATTCTATAAAACCATATAGTGAAAATCCAAATATTAGTTTTTATATGGTTTGTATTGGAACCTTTAAAAACACAATTAATGCTTATAATGTTGAAGAAAAAGCAAAGTCACTAGGACTTTCTGCATATACTAGCTTTGAGGGTGGATTTTATAGAGTTACTATAGGTTCTTATAGGATTAAGGCAAATGCGCAAGCAGCCCAAAACTCTGCAATTGAAAAAGGATTTACTGATGCATTTTTATACACAAAGATAATAGAATAATTTTTAAAAAAATAGGCTACACTTTTTAATGCAGCCTATTTTTTACAATATCAATATTCCATTTTTCTCACAAGTCATCATCATTTCGTCAGGCCAAACTGAAACTTGAACCTCTCCTATATGCGCTTTATGAAGGAAAAACATGCAAATTCTTGATTGACCAATACCTCCCCCAATTGTATATGGAAGCTCTCTATTTAAAACATTTTTATGATATAAAAGACCTATTCTATCCATTGCATTAGCTTTTTCTAATTGAGATTTTAATGAATCTTCGTCTACCCTTATTCCCATAGATGATACTTCAAAAGCACATTTTAAAATAGGAAACCAAAATAAAATATCCCCATTTAAAGACCAATCATCATAATCAGGTGCTCTTCCATCGTGAGGCTCGCCATTTGAAAGTTTATCTCCAATTTCATAAACAAAAACAGCTTTATATTTTTCGCAAATTAAATTTTCCCTCTCTTTAGGAGATTTATTTGGATAAAGGTATAATAGTTCCTGTGAAGATATAAAAGTTATTTCATCTGGCAAATACAATTGCAATTGCGGATAATATTTCCTAAGATGATTTTCTGTATTTTTAAACACAGAGAATATGTTTTTGACAACACTTTTTAAAGTATTTATATTGCGGTCTTTTTTTTCAATTATAAGTTCCCAATCCCATTGATCCACATAAATAGAATGCAAATTATCTAAATTCTCATCTCTACGAATAGCATTCATATCTGTATAAATTCCATTACCTACAGGAAAATCATATCTTTTTAAAGCTACTCGTTTCCATTTAGCAAGGGAATGCACAATTTCTACATTTTTGTTATTTAATGATTTAACATCGAATACCACTGGTCTTTCTATTCCATTTAAGTTATCATTTAATCCTAAATTAGACATTACATAAAGTGGAGCTGAAACCCTTGTTAAATTTAATTTATCAGCTAGAGATCTTTCAAAAAAATCTTTAATGCTCTTTATTGCTATTTCTGTTTGACAAATATCTAGTTTACTTCTATAACCTTCAGGTATTATTAAGCTGCTAAAATCCATGCCTGTTGCGTCGCCTCCCTGTATTAGTATAAATTATAAATTTTATTGTACAATCTTTTCATTAAAAAATAAAGCATTAATTTTCATATAAATGTTTAAAAATACAAAAATTCAAATTAAAACTTGAAGCTTCATTTGCTTTAACCAATGTATGATTTTATTCTATCACAAAGCTCCCCTGTGTGAAGCTCAAAAAGATGGTTATCAAAATCATAAAAGTATATAGAAATCCCTTCTCCTATGGTTCTCTTTCTAGGTGGTAAAATTTCTAAATTTAAATCTTTAATTCTTTTTAAATAGCTTTCATAATCCCATTCATCTATTTTAAAAGCTATGTGATTATATGTTTTTTCCTTTAATGGTTCTCCTTCCATAATAGCTATCCAGATGTCATTTATTAAGAAAAACTTTTCCTTAGATAAAGAATAATATTTATCTTCACTTGAGTAAACTTCCTTTGCGTTAAATATGCTTTCAAAAAACATCTTTGATTTATTTAAATCTTTTACTATAAATGTTAAATGGCTAATCATTACTTATAACCTCCACATATAAAAATATCAAAGCTAAATAAAGCCTTGATATTTATTCTTATGATATTATTTTAAAGTATCCTAAAACAAAAACCAATATTCCAAGAGCTATTCTATACACAGCAAATATTCTCATTGGCCTTCTTTTTAAATATGTAACGAATTTATCAACTACTATGAGGGCAACTATAAATGAAACTATAAAACCCACACATAAAGTAATTAAATTTAAATTTGTAAACGGAGCATCGTATTTCACTATTTTCATAAGAGATGCCCCAAGCATTGCTGGAATTGCTAAGAAAAATGAAAATTCTGCAGATGCACCAGTTGATGCACCCATAACCCAGCCTCCCATAATTGTAGATGCAGATCTAGACATTCCAGGCCATAAAGCCAAACATTGAAATACTCCAATGCCTAAAGCTTGTCTTATCTTTAAGTCATTTACATCTTTAGTTAAATCTTTGCGCTTTGCAAACTTATTTTCTAAAAATATTATAACTATACCACCTACTATAAGAGCTATGGCAACACCTTTAACATTATCTAAAAGTAAATCTATACTATCACTAAACAAAAGTCCTAATATCATAACAGGAATGGTTCCAATTATAATGTTTAACCAAAATACAATTTTTTTATTATCTCCAGTAAAAAGTCCTTTAAAATTATCTACTAGTTTATTAAAATATAAAACTATAATTGCCATTATAGCTCCAAGCTGTATTACTACTGTAAAGAGTCGTTCAAATTCCCCTCTAAAACTTAATAAATTTTCAGCAATGATCATATGCCCAGTAGAAGACACAGGTAAAAATTCTGTTATACCCTCAATTATGGCAATTATAATGGATTTAATAAGATAAACCAACACATTATTTGTCCCCTTTCATATATAATATTAAAAACTTATATTAATGATATTTCTATACTTTAATACATACAAATATTACTATTTTAGAATATCAGATTTACATTTTCTCTTCAATAGAACCATGTTAATTAAATGAGAAACATATTATATGAATTTGATTAATTCAGTGGTAAAATGAAATAATAATAATATTAGTAAAGAAATTTACATAATCAAATGAGCAACAAGTGAGGTGTTTTCAATAAAACTTCGGACTTTTTTTAGTATAATGGTTTCAAAATCATCACTATTTTTTTTAAAAACATTTTTTAAAAGCGGTACTAGTCTACCTGGAAAACTTGCATTAAAAATCGATCCAAATATATTAAACTATTTAAGCAAAAATTATACTGTAATATTAGTTACAGGTACAAATGGTAAAACCACTACTAGTGCTATGATAAATGAAATACTCATAAACAGCGGCATACATTCCATTAACAATTCATCAGGAGCAAATATGTTAACAGGTATTGTAACATGTTTTTTAGAGAATCATAAGTTTTTTAAAGAACATGCAAATCATGCTGTAATAGAAACTGATGAAGCTTTTTTAAAAAGCGTCACAGCTTCTATTACTCCATCTCACATAGTGGTTACAAATTTATTCAGAGATCAATTAGATAGATATGGAGAGGTATATACAACATTTAATTATATTATAGATGGAATAAAAAAAGTCCCTTCTGCAAAACTAGTATTAAATGCAGATGAATCCCTTTTAGGTAGTTTAGATGTAGACAATCCCAAAATATACTATGGCTTTAAAATATCACCAAATGAAAGTCAAAGCGATAATTTAAACATAGACTTAAAATACTGTAAATTCTGCAAGACTGAGTACAAATACCTATTTAATACATATAACCATTTAGGCAGCTATTATTGCCCAAATTGTGGTTATAAAAGACCTGATTTAAATTATTCATTAGATTACATTGAATCTATGAGCCCAAATGATTCAAAAATCATAATGTCTGGTAAAAAGTATCAACTAATTCAGCCAGGTTTATATAATATATATAATGCACTTGCTGCATACTCTGTAGCAAAATCCCTTAACTTAGGCGAAAATGCAATTTCAGAAACCTTTAAAAGACAGGTATCAAAATTTGGCAGGCAAGAATTATTTTTAATTGAAGATACAGTTGCAAAGATAATTCTAATAAAAAACCCTGCAGGTTGTGATTCTGTTATAGATACTCTATGCCTTGAAAAAGGTGAATTTATTCTCACAGTTATGCTTAATGACAACTATGCTGATGGGCAAGACATATCATGGATATGGGATACAAAATTTGAAAAATTAACATCATTAAACATTAAAGAAATTTTAATTGGCGGGAAAAGGCTTTATGATATGGGAATTAGGCTTAAAATAGCAGGCTTTGATGAAAAGCTTATAAAACCATGTGATGATAATGAAGTTATTTTAAACTCAATTAAAAATTCTAAAGTAAAAAAAGTATATATTTTATGTACATATACAGCAATGCTTTCCTTTAGAAAATTTTTATATACAAAAGGATATATTAAAGACTTATGGAGGTGATTTTTTGAATTTAACTATTTGTCATTTATACCCTGATCTTTTAAATTCTTATGGAGATATTGGAAATATTGAAATATTAAAATATAGAGCAAATATGCAAGGTGTAGATGTGTCAATAATTAACCACTTAATTGGAGATAATTTAGATATAGATAATATAGACATAATTTTTTTTGGTGGCGGTCAAGATTACGAGCAATCAATTGTTGCAGAAGATTTAAAAGGTCCTAAAAGGGATTTAATCAAGAATTATATAGAAAAAGAAAAATGCTTTATATCTGTGTGTGGTGGATACCAACTATTAGGAGATTATTACACAACTCCAAACAACGAAAAATTAGCAGGACTTGAAATACTACCTCTTTACACAGATGGTGGAAAAACTAGATTTACTGGTGATATAGTAATTAAAAACGAAAAGTACGATGAGATTTATGTAGGTTTTGAAAATCATGCAGGAAGAACTTACTTATATGGAGATGATATTTCTCCTCTTGGTGTTGTAATAGAAGGTTTTGGCAATAACGGAATAGATGGGAATGAAGGATGTATATATAAAAATACCATAGGTACATACATGCATGGCCCTATCCTTACAAAAAATTATGAAATAGCTGATAGAGTTATTAAAAACGCTTTAACAATGAAATATAAAGATGCTGAATTTAAAGATGTTGAAAGTTATTTTGAAAAGAAAGCAAAAGAATATGTAATCGAAAAATATAAGAATCTTCCTCAAAAGCAGAGAAAAGAAATTAATATTTATAGAAAAAAAGCTCTAATGTCCTAATTTATCTTAAAAGCCTTGAAATAGCTTTAATTTCAAGGCTTAAGGTGTTGTAATTCAAATTGAGAATGTTATAGATGCATAATTATTTAGTACCTATAATATTTTGTGCATTTAAGTAATTTAGAAAAATATTATCAGTCTAATTTACTTTTTTTGCCTCCGCAATTTGATATTATACATCAAAAGCATCTAAGTTGTAGGTTTGAATTATTGAGACTAAAGTACTTGCATAATTTGGATCAGATGCATAACCTGAATTTTGAATAGCATAAGCTTGGTCAACATAGTTTCTTGCGCTAAACACTCCTCCTGCTGTATATCTAGAGTTTTGCCTTAAAAAAGCAGAGTGATCAGCAATGCTTTCTTCAAAGCTGCTATATACTCTAAAATAGCTAGGAACACTATTCCATCCATCTCCAGTATATTCTCTTCCACTTATATTGACTACTCTACCTCCCCATCCTCCAGATTTTATTCCAAATAAATTATTGTATTGAGAAGCAAGTGTACTCTTCCCCCAACCACTTTCCAATATAGCTTGTGCGATTGTTATTGAAGGAAATACTCCAGATTTATCCTGCATGGCAGCTTGACCAACTCTATTTATAAAATCCCTCTGCGAACTATTTCCATGGGAAGCTTGAACTATATTTTTAACAAAAATTTCTCCACCATTTCCATTTGATAAGTTATTATTAAGCATACCTCTTAATAAAATCGGACTAAGTAGTAAAAAAGTCATTAGAAAAATAATTAAATTTCTCTTATGGCTATGACCTAGTTTTATTATATTACCCATTATTAGTTTCCCCCTAAATAAAAATTAATTAACAAAATCTTAAATTTACTCTTCTTTTGAAACTCTAATTATATAGGCAACTTAAATTAATAAGCAATAATTGCCTTGACTTAAGCTTTTGTTCCAACACCCATGTGAAACAAAGATTTAAAAACAGTATTTAAATCCATTTTAAAGTTTAGGTACCAAAAAAGTTTGTCTAAATAAAATTTGAGTTAAAAGTATTGTAAGTTTCAAGTAATTAAAATGCATCCCATATCACATCTCCTGTTGTCTTTGGTTAATAGTTGTAATTATATCAAAAAATAAAATAAAATCAAATATTTTTTCCTATATTTATGCTAAAAAAATCTTATTACAATAGATATTCTATATTAGTATACGTTTAGAACTTAATTTTTCAAAGCATTCTCTTAAAATAAAAATAAAAAGGCCTTATTTATCATTTAAAAGCCTTTTAAACAATTTTTTTATCATTCTAATATTTACAATCGTATTTGATCTAAAATATGCCCTAAGTCTTCATTTACAACTAAATTTGCTATCCTATCATAAGCCGTTTTTGATTTATTTATTAATACAAGCTTTTTACCACTATAATATCTTAAAAGGCTTGCTGCTGGGTTAACTTCTAAAGAGGTGCCACCAACTATCATCATGTCTGCATCTTTAATAAATTTTATAGAGTTAAGCAAAGCTTTCTCACTTAAGGCCTCCCCATATAAGACAACATCTGGCCTAATTATTCCTCCACAGCTACATAGTGGTACAGCAGTGTCTTTTAAAATTTCATGAACACTTACATTACTTTTACATTTTAAGCAATAATTCCTATAAATGCTACCATGGAGTTCTATTACATTTTTACTTAATGCTTTTTTATGGAGGCCATCTATATTTTGAGTTATTATAGCTTTTAATTTTCCTTTTTCTTCAAGTTCAGTTAATTTGTAATGAGCTTTATTTGGCTTAGCATCTATGTATATCATTTTATTTTTATAATAATCGTAAAACTCTTCTGTGTGGTTCATAAAAAAATTATTGGAAAGCATAGTTTCAGGTGGATATCTATATTTACTATTGTAAAGCCCATCCTTGCTTCTGTAATCAGGTATTCCGCTTTCTGTAGAAACTCCTGCTCCACCAAAAAATACTATATTGTTGCTGCTATTAACCCAATCAATTAGTAGATCTATTTTTCCATTCATTTTATTTCCCCTTCATAATTAAAAAATTTAATTGTTTGCATTGAAAATCTCTTATATAATTATTAATTATATAATTCATTTTATACTGAATATTAAAATCATTACATAGTTTTTTAAAAAAATAAAGAGGAATAGATTTAACCATTCCTCAAATTTAATTTAAGCCCAGCGTTTTAATTTTGGAAAATATTCTTTCATTTGTTCTTTTGCAGCTTCTTTATTAATATTTTTATCTTCTTTAGCCATGTATTCTGCACAAAAATCAATCATTTCATCCATAGAGATATTGCTTGTAAATTCTCCATCTTTAAAGCAATATGAGCAATAATCATAATTTTTACTACCATCTAAATTTGTGCCATAAAGTTCCTCATTTTTCCCCATTGGCATTGCACAGCTTTGACAGAATATAGTTTCTTCCATATTCATCTCTCCCTTGAATTATTATAATTAGATTTTAGCATAATGTTTTGACAGCATTATGTCATATTATAAATAGTTTTCTAAGGTTTTTTTAAGTTTTTGGATAATTATTTTTCTTATATGTTCAGGCTCTAAAACCTTAGCATTATATCCAAAAGATAGAATATAACCATATACCCATTCATCTTCAACAAAAGAAACAGTAACTATAAAATTCCCTTCTTCATTTAGTTTTACCTGTTCTTCCTCAAATTCATCATACACTCTATAAGCTAAATATTTATCAATTTCAAGCTTTATAGTAACATGATTAAAGTCATCACCTCTATTTTTTTTAAAGTCAAAGGCTTCCTTTTCCCTTTCCTTAAAAAAATCACCAGAAAGCTTAAAATTCCTTATCCTATTTAATTTAAACAACCTAAACTCATTTTTATCTAAACAAAACCCATATAAATACCATGACTTATTTTTGTATTTAAGTTGAACAGGCTCAACCCTTCGACTTGTTTTTTTACCATTTGTTCCATGATAATCAAAGCAAATGATCTCTTTATTAAAAATTGAATTTCTAATAATATTAAATCTTTCATTGCTATTATTGGACCAATCAGAAAAATCCACATCAATCCAATTAGATATATCTTTATTAAAAAGGGCATTAAGCTTCATTATAACGTTCTTTAATTCAGGATAATTTGTAACACTAAGGCTTTGAAGAGAAGATAAAACATCTCTTTGTTCTTTCTCAGTTAAAAACGATTTATCAAAAATAAAATTATCAAGTAAAAAAACTCCCCCACCTTTTCCCCTATTTGAGTAAATAGGTATACCCATAATACTTAAAGCTTCAATATCTCTGTAAATTGTTCTTGTAGATACCTCAAAATGAAAAGCTAAATCCTTAACAGTTTTATAGGTCTTATTTAAAAGAAGATAAATAATTTCAAATCTCCTATCTATTTGCATATGTTTTCCTCTATAAAATTTTTTTTAAGACAAATAGCATTTAATGTCTATGTTTTTAGTTTACTATATTTATTGTTCTCATGGTTATTTTTAATTATAATTATAGCTTTTTAAGCGATTCTTAATTTATTTCTAAAAAAATGTTTAAATAAAAAAAAATTTTGTTATAATTATGTTGTGGTAGAGTATCTTATTTATGTAAAACGATTTCGCTCACCATTTTAATTAGAGGAGGAATTTTATATGAAACTACATATCCCAGGACCAGTGGATGTGTCATCTGATGTACTTGAAAAAATGGCTACACCTATGATTGGCCATAGAACAAAGGAAGCTTCAAATCTTCAAAAAGGCATTTCTGACAAAGTCAAAAAATTATTTTACACAAATAATGTAATTGTACTATCTACTTCTTCAGGTAGTGGTCTTATGGAAATGGCAATAAAATCATGCACAAATAAAGGTGCTGCTGTTTTCTCAATAGGATCTTTTGGCGATAGATGGGCTAAAATGGGAAAGGCAAATGGATTAAACGTAGATGTATTTAAAGCAGAACCTGGCAAGCCAACTACTCCAGAGGTTGTTGAAGAAGCATTAAAAACTGGTAAATATGACCTTGTAACTGTTACCCATAATGAAACTTCAACTGCTGTTATGAACCCTGTAGACAAAATAGGTGAAATTGTTAAAAAATATCCAGATGTAATATTCTGTGTTGATGCTGTTAGCTCCATGGGAGGAGTAAAAATCGATGTTGATAATTGGGGAATTGATATATGCATTACTTCAACTCAAAAATGTCTAGGACTTCCTCCAGGACTTTCAATAGCTTCAATTTCAGAAAAAGCATATAATAGAGCAAATGAAGTTAAAAATAGAGGTCTTTATTTTGATTTAGTTGAACTTTATAAATTTTCTGTTGAGAAAAATCAATATCCTTCTACTCCATCCCTCTCTCATATGTATGCTCTTGATTATCAGCTTTCAAAAATATTAGATAAAGAAGGTCTTGAAAACAGATTTGCTCGCCATCTTGAACTTGCTACATACCTAAGGGAATGGGCAAATAAATACTTTAAAGTTTTTGCAAGTGAAGGTTATGAATCTCAAACATTGACTACTATCGAAAATACAAGAGGTATAGATGTTTCAAGTTTAATTAAAGAACTTGAAAAAGAAGGCCATTTAATTGGAAATGGATATGGAGATTTAAAAGACAAAACATTTAGAATTGCTCATATGAATGATAGAACTTTAGATGAATTAAAAGAGTTATTAGAATTAATTGAGAAAAAACTTGATTTAAAATAATTTATTTTTTGTTGGACTTTAAAATCTAAAAGTCCAACAAGACTATATTAAAAGGAGAATGATTAAATTGTTGAAAATTTTAGCAACAGACGGACTTGATAAAAGCGCCGTAAAAACATTAGAAGATTTAGGAAATAAAGTAGATATACAATCTTATGAAGTAGAACAATTAAAAACTGTTTTAAAAGATTATGACGTTTTAATTGTAAGATCAGCTACAAAAGTTAGAGTTCCTTTAATTGATGCAGTAGCAGGTTCAAATTTAAAGCTCATAATAAGAGCAGGGGTTGGAATTGACAATATCGATTTTGAATATGCAAAAGAAAAAGGCATTGAAGTATTAAATACTCCAAATTCAAGCAGCGCTTCAGTTGCTGAGCTTGTTATTGCCCATATGTTTTCACTTGCAAGGTTCATTTACATAGCAAATGTGACAATGAGAAAAGGTGAATGGAATAAAAATAAATACACTGGAACTGAGTTAAATGGTAAAACATTAGGTTTAATTGGCTTTGGAAAAATAGCCAGCATGGTGGCTGCAAAAGCTGATGCTTTAGGCATGAATGTAATCTATTATGAAATTAGAGGAGAGCTTCAAGGATATCCATATACTTATGTTACACTTGATGATTTAATTTCAAAATCAGACTTTATATCTCTTCATGTTCCAGCGACAGAAAAACCAATAATTGATGACAGTAAATTTGAAATCATGAAAAAAGGTGCATATTTAATTAACACATCAAGAGCAACTGCCATATCAGAAGAAGCTTTACTAAAAGCTTTAGAAGATGGAACTCTTGCTGGAGCTGCACTTGATGTATTTTCAGAAGAGCCTGTTAAAAACCAAGATATATTAAACAATCCAAAGATTTCATTAACACCTCATATAGGAGCATCTACAAAGGAAGCTCAAGAAAGAATAGGCAGCGAAGTTGTAGAAGTTATTAAAAACTTCTTTAATCTTTAGGAGGAATAATATGGCAGTAGTTAAACCCTTTTGCGCAATTAGACCAAATAAAGAAATAGCTGAAAGGTTATCATGTCTCCCTTATGATGTAATGAATCGAGTAGAAGCAAAACAAATGGCAGAAGGAAATGAATATTCATATCTACACATTGTTAGATCAGAAATAGATTTAGACGATTCCATAAGTCCATACGATGAAATGGTATATAAAAAAGCTTGTGAAAATTTAAATTCATTTGTAGAAAATGGAATCTTAAAAAAAGATGAAAAGCCAATGTTTTATATATACAGACAAATCATGAACGGAAGGGTTCAAACTGGAATAGTTGCTCTTACTTCTGTAGATGAATATTTAAACGGAAACATTAAAAAACATGAATTCACAAGACCTGAAAAAGAAGTGGATAGAATAAACAATTTCTATTATTGTAATGCAAACACTGAACCTATTTTTTTAACTTATAGAAATAATAATAAGATAAATAAGTTAATCAATGACTTCATTAAATTCCACAACCCAGTTTATAACTTTACATCAAATGATGGTTTTACACACATATTTTGGCCAATTGATGATGATAAAGTAAATACAGAATTACAAAAATTATTTAATGATGTGGATTATTTATACATTGCAGATGGACATCATAGAACAGCATCATCTGCTAAGGTTTCTCTAAAAAAGAGAGATGAAAATAAAGATTATAAAGGAGATGAAGAATTTAACTTCTTTATGTCAGTTATTTTCCCTGATGAAGATATATTTATCATGGACTATAACAGAGTCGTTAAGGATTTAAATGGCTTAACTTCTGAGGAATTTTTAAATAAAGTATCTGAAAAATTTGAAGTTTTAGAATGTGATTCAAAGGAGCCTTTTAAACCTTTAGAAAAGCACACATTTGGAATGTGTCTAGATGATAAATGGTATTCTTTAAAGGCAAAAGAAGGCACATTTGATGAAAATGATGTAATAGGTAAATTAGATGTATCCATACTTCAAAATAATTTATTAGATCCTATTCTAGGAATAAAGGACCCTAGAACAGATAAGAGGATTGATTTTGTTGGAGGAATTAGAGGGCTTAAAGAATTGGAACACAGGTGCCATAAAGATATGAAGGTAGCATTTTCTATGTACCCTACTACTATGGAAGATCTTTTATCCATTGCTGATGCAAATGAAATCATGCCACCTAAATCCACTTGGTTTGAGCCAAAACTAAGAAGCGGTCTTTTTATACATAGTTTAAGTTAAAATATTATGATTTAGATAGTTGATTTATCAGCTATCTTTTTTTAATTATTTTATTAAAAATATAGGAATTCATGTTCCACTCATTTGAAAATCTATTCCACCTCTCTTTTACTTTAAGAATCCTACTATTCATTGATATTCTCTAAAGTTTTTAAATAGTCTGCAATTATGTATCTATGAGTTTTAGAAGTATCATCAGGAAGATTTTTAGGATCAATCCATTCAAAGGCAATAGATTCATGATCACTTACATATGGTATGCCTTTATATTCGTTTGTAATATAAACTGTTGTAACTACATAATATTCATCCCCATTTGCAGACATGCAAAGATATTCCTCTCCAGAATATACCCCAAGTAGTTTTAATTTTCCTAACGAAAGTCCAGTTTCTTCAAGAATTTCACGTCTTGCGGTTTCAATAGTTGATTCACCAAGTTCCATAAGCCCTCCAGGAATAGCCCATCTTCCATATGGATATTTTCTTTGCTGCATAAGTATTAAGCCATCTTTATTTTCCACAATAACTGCACTGCCATTTAAAATAATGCATTTATGACCAATTAATGTTCTGAGATTTTCAACATATCCCATTTTCATATTTCCTCCATAATTAAATAAAATTATATTTTATTATACTATAATATTAATTTTATAGCATATTAATTTATTTTAAAAAATATAATATATTAAAACAATTAATTTGAGGTATATAAATGAGAGATTTCTTTAAATCTTTAAAATCTATAGGTCTTGAATTTACTGATGGCGATGACCTGCTTCCAACTGCTCGAATTAAAAATGACCCTAAAAAGGTTAGAGTTGAAGAATTTAAACTCCCTCCTCTTTCTTTAGAAGAACAAGAAAGAAGAAGAAAAAATGAAGAGAAAATTTTATTAAAAAGAGCTAGC
>JAVBPD010000051.1:0-25322 GCA_031549885.1 Clostridiaceae bacterium | reverse complement strand
TATAAAATTCAATGGAAAAGGAAGCAAAAATTGTATAAAAATAAGAGTTAATGAAAGGCATATGGCACAATATTTAAATAGAGGATATGTGACCCAGAGCACTTTAGATAAAATAATTAAAAAAGATAAGAATGTAGACTTGAGCAATTTGTTATAATTTAGGATATATAATATTAATTTTTATAAAATAATTTAATAAATATAAATTAAATACAGAAAACAGACCTGTTTTTTTAAAAATAAAAAAAAGAGGTTTAATCGGCATATGTTAAAATACAAAGTCGTTAGACTAACCTTATAAAACAATACCTCTCATCAATTATAATACGGTATTTAACACCGCATTTTAAGTTAATACACTTAAGACAAATTTGTAATTAAATAATCTCAAATTTATTCACTGTAAAGCTTTAAAGCTTCTTAAATCACCCACCCTTATTAAATATTATAATTTTCCATTTTTATTCTGAAATTTATAGTTTATAATGTTTATGTTTATTAAATTTCTGAAAGGAAGATAGAAATTGGGAAAGAAAGATTACACTAATGTTACTTTAACCAATGAACAAAAATCTGATGCATCTTTTAAATTAAAAGAATATATTGAAAAAAATCTTGACTGCGAAATAAGCAATCTTCAAGCTTCCATTTTAGTTGATTTTATTTCTGAAAATATAGGAATGTATTATTTTAATAAGGGTATTTCTGATTCCATATCTTTCATTAATGATAAAATGGATGAACTTTATCTATTGATGAAAGAAGAACGTTAAAAGAGGATATGTATGAATTTAAAAAAATTTTTAAGCTTTGTAGAAATAAGGACAAAAATTGCAAGTGTTTTTCCATTTTTTTTAGGTTCATTGTATTCTCTTTTTAGATTTAAAAATTTTAATTTAATAAATTTTTTTATAATGTTTATATCGCTTATATTCTTTGATATGACTACAACTGCAATAAATAATTACATAGATTTTAAAGCTTCAAATACTAAGCTTAAAAATGATCCAATGAATGATATAAACATAAAAACTGCTTTTAATGTTATTATAATTATGCTAATTATTGCAACTTTCTTTGGAATTTTACTATTTTTAAGGACAAACATTGTAGTTTTAATATGTGGGATGATTTCCTTTGCAATTGGAATACTTTATACCTATGGACCTATTCCAATATCAAGAACTCCATTAGGTGAAGTATTTTCTGGAATTGCAATGGGGTTTATCATACCATTTTTATCTGTGTATATACATGTATGGGATAAAAATTTAATATCTTATTTATATAAAGCTGGAACGCTTACAATTAATTTCAACATTCCTGAGCTTATATATTTGTTTTTATTTACAATTCCATTAATAGCCTGTATTTCAAATATAATGCTAGCTAATAATATATGCGACATTAGTCAAGATTTAAAGAACAATAGAAAAACTTTGCCTATTTGGATTGGAGAAAAATATTCTCTTTATTTGTTTATCCTCATTTATATAGGTTCTTATTTAGGCATAACTCTATTAGTAATTCTTAAAGTTTTGCCTGTATTTTTCTTAATTAGCATTTTAACTTCTGTATTAGTTTTAAAAAATGCTAATACTTTTTTTAAAAAACATGTTAAAAGTGAAACATTTTCAATATCAATTAAAAACTTTCTTTTAATAAATTGTTTAAATCTTTTTTTAATGATATGTTGTGTTATTTTATAAAAGGAGATTAAAATATGATTTTAAATGAAATAAAACTGCCTTCAAAAGAAGAAGCTGAGAGCTTACTATTATGGGCACATGATCAAAACCCTGGTCCTTGGTTAAATCATTCTAAAGTGGTGGCAAGGGCTGCTGAAACTATAGCTAAAAAGTGCAGTTTAGATTCGCATAGAGCATATATCTCAGGTTTATTGCACGATATAGGTCGCTATGAAGGGCCTAGAGGATTGCATCATGTTTATGCTGGATATGAACTTGTTAAAAGCAAAGGCTATGATAAACTTGCAGAAATATGTTTATCCCACTCTTTTGATTATGATGAAATTAGAAGTGTTAGCTTTTTATAAAAAGAGTGAATGAACTATTACGTGTTCATTCACTTTTTAATTTTTTTATATAAAAATTAAAAATATTTGATTATTTTATTGCAAACAATTTAGATGATATAAAAGCTGAAACTGGCACAGATAATATAATTCCTAAACTTGCAGAAATTGCTTGAATTATTTCAATTGTTATTTCATTTGTTGTAAGCAATTGATTCACACCTATGTTAAAAGCATATAAAATTATAATAAGGACAAGTGAAGATCCAACAAAAGCTAAAATTATTGTGTTTGTCATTGTTCCAATCATGTCTTTTCCTACATTCATTCCTGAAATAAATAAACTTTTCCATGTTTGATCTTTATTAGCTTCGTATATCTCTTGTATTGACGAAGCTACTGACATGCTCATATCCATAATTGCCCCAAGCGAAGAAATTATTATTCCAGCAAAAATTAATTGTTTAATTTGCATGTTTGTCTGTTTATAAATTAACCATAGAGATTCTGCATCGTCCATATTAATTCCTGAAATATGAGTAATAAAACTTGCAAAATAAGAAAATATTACAGATAAAAATACTCCTGACATAGTTCCTAATATTGCAGATATTGCTTTTTTAGATATGCCACTTATAAGAAAAAGCGTAGTAGTTGTGGATAAAAAAACTACAATTATTGCAGCAAAAATCGGAGAAAAACTTTTATATATAAGAGGAATAAAAATATATAAAATACAAACAAAAGTAACCATCAAAGCAAAAATTGCCTTAATACCTTTTGCTCCTCCAACAATAGCCATTATAATAAAAAACACTGCTACTATAATAATATTGTAAAATATTCTGTTATATTGATATATACTTACAAGTGACCCTCCTGTAGGGGATGTATCTATTCTCACTATTACATCAAGTCCTGCCTTGCAATATACATTTTGATCATAACTTAAATAATTTTTTATATTTAATTTTTGCCCCTTAAGATTTCCAGTTTTAATTTCTACATCAACATATTGCAACCCCAATTTTAAGTTTAAAGATTTATCATCCTCTAACTCCTCATCATTAATAGAAACTACTTTTGCTTTTTCATATGTAATTTCATCAAGCCCACCTGTTAAATTTACTTCCTGCTTTCCTGTAGAATTTGCTATTATTAAAAAAAGAATAAATATTATTATGATCATAAGCCAAACTAAAATGCTTCTTGTGCTGCTTTTCATTTACACTCTCCTTAAACATAAAAATAATATATTTATAATTTTTCCTCAATTAGTATTTACCAATATATTGCTTAGATATGCTGATACCATATTTAATACATAGGCAAAATTTTTCTTTACATTTTATTCATCACTTCATTAATTTTTAATTATATAATAAATTATACGAAAATTAATTAGCAAAAATAAATTTTGAAAGGTAATTAATTGTTATGAATAAAAAAAATAACATATTTGTAATTTTTCTTTTATTAATTTTTACAATATTAAATAGCGTATTATCAACAAATGTCTATGCTGCAAATTCTGTTATACTTCGTACATTAATTGATAAAAATTCAAACTGGAAATTTGAAGATAATAATATAGCCCAAAATGATTCTTGGGTTACCCCTGAATTTGATGATAAATCATGGAAATCCGGAAATGCTCCTCTTGGTTATCCCACTAATTTAAATATAAGCTATTTTGGTAAAATTTCAAACGGCACTTTAGTAAATAATAACAAATCCGGAAATGCAATTATAACTTATTATTATAGAAAAGATTTTAATCTAGAAAATATTAACAATATATCAAAGCTTGACTTTAGATTTGGTGTAGATGATGGTATAGTTATTTATTTAAATGGTTCTGAAATTTCTCGTTTCAATATGCCTACTGGAATTGTTACTCATGCAACTAATGCGTCTTCTATTAGAACATCTGAATATAAATTATCCCTTTTTCCTTCTCAATTCAATAGAATACTTCACAATGGCAAAAATGAAATTGCTGTCGAAATTCACAACAGAAATAAAAACAGTTCTGATATTTATTTTGACATGGAATTAAAAGCAAGCTACGAAGAACAAGCTGCTGCATCAATATCTAGTAATGATATAGTTAGCCCTAAAATTACAGATATAAGCATGACTCCAGGTAAAGATGAAACCCAAATGAATTTCTTATGGTATTCAACTAAAGATATTGGCAATGCAACTGTACTACTAGCATTTAAAGATGATACAAGTACTAAATTTCCTTTAGATAATGCAAAATCATTCAGTGGTATTACTACAAAAGCTTCTTCAGGTAAATTTTCAAATAAAGTTTCAATAAATGGCCTTCTTAGCAATACAGAATATGTATACAAGGTTGGAAATGGAAATGAATGGAGTGCTTCTTATACTTTTAAAACAGCAAACACTAAAAGTTTTAACTTTTTATTTATGGGGGATCCTCAAATTGGCGCTTCAGGCCTAAGCTCTGATACTGCTTCATGGGCAAACACTCTTAAAAAAGGACTAAGCATGTTTCCAAACACTAACATGATATTCTCAGCTGGTGACCAAGCAAATTCTGCATCAGAAACTGAGTATTCAGCATTTTTAAGCCCTAGTGTTTTAAAAAACATTCCTGTTGCTACTACTCAAGGAAATCATGATGAGCTTGGAACTTACTATAACTATCACTTTAACAATCCTAACACATCTTTAATATATGGAGTTTCAAGATCAGGAAGTGACTATTACTTTGTGCAAAACAATGCTTTATTTATAGTTTTAAATTCTAATAATGCAAATACTGCATCTCACAGTGATTTTGTTAGAGCTGCTGTTAATGCTAACACTAATGTTAAATGGAAAATAGTTATGTTCCACCACTCAATTTATAGCTCTTCAGTTCATTCATCTTCAAGCAGCATAGTTGAAAGGCGTAATACTTTGACGCCTGTATTTGAACAAAATGGCATTGATGTTGTGCTAATGGGTCATGATCACACTTACACTAGAACTTATCAAATGCTTGGAAACTTGCCACAAAAGAATCAAAGCACAAATGAAAAAGGTGATGTTGTTTACAATCCAACTGGAATACTTTATATAACTGCCAACTCCTCTACAGGAAGTAAATATTATACATTAAACTCAGGCACTGAAATCTATTCTGCAATTAGACAACAGCTTAAAGTCCCTACTTTTTTAAACGTTAATATTGATGATAATAGCATACAAATTAAAGGAATTAGAGTTGATAATGGACAAGAATTTGATTCTTATAAAATAGTTAAAGATTAATTAACTTAAGCAGGGCCAATTTAAACTTAGCCCTGCTTTTAATTTAAAACTTATAGTATAAATTTTAAAAAATGGTAAATATTATGATAGAGTGTAAATAATTATTTACACTCATTGGTAAGGAGGTGCGTTTTAGAATAAATAATTAAAACCTTATATTTTATACTTTTAGGGGGTGAATAGTGAAGAAAAATACATATATTGCCTCAATGGTTTTATTTATTTTATTTTCTCAATTTCTTACTGTTAATGCTGTCAATGTTAATGCAAAAAATTATTTTGAATCAACCGAAAATATGCCAATACTTTTAGCTTTGTCTGATTATACATTAACATATGATGGCAATGGCAATACTGGTGGAACAGTACCTGAATCATCAGGAGATTCTTATGATAGTGGATCAGAAGTACCTATCTCTGCTAATTCAGGTAATTTGACAAAAACTGGATACGTATTAACTTCTTGGAACACAAGCCCTGATGGACAAGGAACAGAATATTTAATAGATGGAAGTGACACAATATCATCCATTTTGGAAAATATAACTTTATATGCTCATTGGATTCCTTTAGATATTACTGTAAGCTTTGATCCTAATGGCAGTGTTGTTTCTCCTTCTACAATGAATGTCACTTATGATGCTATCTACGGGGGATTACCTACACCTACTAAAACTGGTTATGAATTTAACGGATGGTTTACTAAACAATCTAGTTTAATAAATTCTGATTCTTTTGTTACTAATGAACGTATGCATACACTTTATGCTAGGTGGTCTCCACTTACCGTAACTGTAAACTTTGACTCAAATGGTGGAGATGCAGTTACTCCTTCTTTTAAAATTGTCACTTTTGATGCTACTTATGGCGAACTGCAAATACCTACTAGGGCTGGTTACACATTTGATGGTTGGTTTACTGAGCAATCTGGCGGAACTTTAATAAATTCTGATTCTCCTGTAACTATTACAATTACCCATACTCTGTATGCTAAATGGACTCCGCTTAACATAACTGTAAACTTTGACTCAAATAGCGGAAATGATGTTTCTTTCTCTAAAGCTGTCACTTTTGGCACTACTTACGGTGAACTGCCAATACCTACTAGAGCTGGTTATATTTTTAATGGTTGGTTCACTGCTCAATCTGGTGGAACTTCCATAAGTTTTGATTCTCCTATGAACAATGCAATTGCACATACTCTGTATGCTCAATGGGTTCCACTTAATAACATTATTGTTAATTTTAACTCAAATGGCGGAAATGTAATTTCTCCTTTAAATGCAATTTTTAATGCTCCTTATGGGATATTGCCTGAACCTACTAGAATTGGTTACACATTTGATGGTTGGTTTACCGATCAATCTGATGGAGATTTAGTAGATGTTACTACATTAGTTTCTAACGAAAATAACCATGTGCTTTATGCTAAGTGGCTTCCACTTAATAATATTGCTGTGAACTTTGATTCAAATGGCGGAAATGATGTTTCTCCTTCTTTTAAAACCGTTACCTTTGATGCTTTTTATGGCGAATTGCCTACAACTACCAGAACTGGATACAACTTTAATGGTTGGTTTACAAAGCAATCTGGTGGAACTTTAATAAATTCTGATTCTTATGTTACAAGTGCAATTGCACATACTTTATATGCTAAGTGGCTTCCACTTGATAATATTGCTGTGAACTTTAACTCAAATGGCGGAAATACAGTTACTCCTTCTTTTAAAATCGTTACTTTTGACGCTCCTTATGGGGATCTACCTACAGTTACTAGAACTGGATACAACTTTAATGGTTGGGCTACTGATGAATCTGGTGAAACTTTAATAAATCCTGATTCTTATGTTACAAGTGCAATTGCACATACTTTATATGCTAAGTGGCTTCCACTTGATAATATTACTGTTAATTTTAACTCAAATGGCGGAAATGAAATTTCTCCTTTAAATGTCACTTTTGATTCACCTTACGGGGTATTGCCTGAACCTACTAAAACTGGTTATGCATTTTCTGGATGGTTTACCGAGCAATCTGGTGGAATTTTAATAAATTCCGACTCTTATGTTACAAGTGCAATTATGCATATACTTTATGCCAAGTGGACTCCTCTTAATATAACTGTAGGCTTTGACTCAAATGGCGGAGATGCAGTTACTCCTTCTTTTAAGGCTGTTGTTTTTGATGCTCCTTATGGAGATCTGCCTACACCTACTAAAACTGGTTATGTGTTTACAGGATGGCTTATGAAGCAATCTGGTGGAACTTTAATAAATCCTGATTCTCCTGTAACTACTGCAATTACGCATACTCTGTATGCTCAGTGGTCTCCGCTTAACATAACTGTGAATTTTGACTCAAATAACGGAGATGTAGTTACTCCTTCTTATAAAATTGTGACTTTTGATGCTACTTATGGTGAATTGCAAATACCTACTAGAAATGGTTACACATTTGATGGTTGGTTTACAAAGCAATCTGGTGGAAATTTAGTAAATTCTAATTCTCCTGTAAACAATGCAATTATGCATACTCTGTATGCTAAATGGACTCCGCTTAATGTAACTGTGAACTTTGACTCAAATAGCGGAAATGATGTTCCTCCTTCTTCTAAATATGTCACTTTTGACACTATTTATGGTGAACTGCCTAAGCCTGCTAAAACTGGCTACATATTTAATGGTTGGTTCACTGCTCAATCTGGTGGAGCTTTCATAAGTGCTGATTCTCCTGTGGTTAGCTCAATTGAACATACTCTGTATGCCCAGTGGGTTCCGCTTAATAATATTACTGTTAATTTCAACTCAAATGGCGGCAATAATGTTTCTCCTTTAAATGTGACTTTTGATGCGCCTTATGGGATATTGCCTAAGCCCGCTAGAATTGGTTACACATTTAATGGTTGGTTTACTGATCAAATTGATGGAACCTTAGTAGACATTAATACATTAGTTTCTGATGAAAGTGATCATACACTTTATGCCCAGTGGACTCCACTCGATAATATTACTGTTAACTTTAACTCAAATGGCGGCAATGAAGTTTCTCCTTTAAATGTGACCTTTGGCTCAACTTATGGGGTATTGCCTATACCTACTAGAACTGGTTATACATTTAATGGTTGGTTTACCGCTGAAGCTGATGGAACTTTAGTAGATGTCAATTCTTTTGTTATAAACTCAATAGACCATACTCTATATGCTCATTGGTCTATGATTAGCGAATCATTATTGCCAATACTTAATGTTGTGCCAAATATAACTGTTAATAAAGGTTCAACATTTGATCCAAAAACCTTAATACTTGAAGCTAAAGATATTAAAGATGGTATTAATGCAATAGATCAAGTTATAGTTGAAGGCAATGTTGACACTTCTATAGTTGGAGTTAAGAGCATAAGCTTTAGTTTAACCAACTCATATACCAATACAATAACTGTAACATCTATAGTGACAGTTATAGATGCTCATGATTTCTCTGCGGCAACGTATAACGATTTGCTAAATTTTACAATTGCAAACAACCTCCCGAAAACAGAAGATAATTGTCTGAATATTTTTTTAAAAGACTTAACATTTCTATTATTCATAAAAATAGCCTAAAAAAGCTTCATTTAAGCAATTGCTTAAGTGAAGCTTTTATTTATATTTTCTTTAAATAAAACATCTGGCTTTTAAAATCCCCAAAGCAAAGTTCTAAATTAAGCCCTGCATTTTTTAAAGAAGCTCCAGAAATCCTATATTCTTTATTTATTTCATAAATTTCATCATCAATTAGTCCAGGTATTTTAATTATCTTAGGCAGTGTTGAAACTTCCGATAAAATCTGCACAAAGCACAAAATGGCCTCATGTTTATCCTTTGACACAACAGCCCAAGCTGAAGCATTGTCTCTAAATGGATTTAAAATTCTATAATAATCTCCATTAAATATAAGCTTTCTATGGTTATGAAATAAATCTATCTGCTCTTTAACCAAAGTTTTTTCATCATAAGATAATTTTCTAACATCAAGTTCATAGCCAAATGCACCAAATAAAGAAACATCTCCTCTAGTTTTAAAGTCAGTGATCCTTCCATTAGAATGATTAGGAACTGTTGCAACATGTGTACCCATGCTACAAGGAGGATATATAAAGCTAGTTCCATATTGAATATAGAGTCTATCTATAGGATCCATATTGTCGCTTGCCCAAATTTGAGGCATATAATAGAGCATTCCAGCATCAAAGCGACCTCCACCGCCAGAGCAGCCTTCAAATAGTACATTTTTAAACCTTGAAGTTATTTTATCCATAACTTCATATACACCTAAAATATGTCTATGAAGCACCTCACCTTGGCTATTTTTATCAAGTAAACTAGATCCAACATCTGTAATATGCCTATTCATGTCCCATTTAACATATGAAATATCTGCTGAATTTAAAATATTCGAAATTTCCTCAGTTATATATTCTTTAACATCATCTCTAGAAAAATCTAAAACTAATTGATTTCTTGAAATAGAAGGCTCTCTATTTTTCATATGAATTGCCCAATCTGGATGAAGTTTATAAAGCTCACTTTCAGGAGATACCATTTCAGGCTCAACCCATATTCCAAATTTCATTCCTAAGGATTTTATTTTTTCTACCAAATCATAAAGCCCTGAAGTTATTTTACCTTTATTGACATACCAATCCCCTAGAGAAGTTTTATCATTATTTCTTTTTCCAAACCATCCATCATCCATTACAAAAAGCTCTATATTAAGCGCACTTGCTTCTTCTGCAATTTTTATAAGTTTATCAGAATCAAAGTCAAAATAACACCCTTCCCAGCTATTTATTAAAACAGGTGGAAGTTTATATTCTAAAGGTCTTTTAATTAAATTATCACGTAATAAATCATGAAAATTTCTACTAATTTGCCCTACTCCATCATTAGAATAAGAAAATAATGCTTCCGGTGTTGTAAAAGCTTCACCTTGTTTTAAATTCCACAAAAATTGGCAAGGGTTTATTCCTGCTGTTACCCTTGTAGTGTTAGCTTCAGAAACTTCCACATCAAAGGAAAAGCTTCCACTGTATACAAGCGCAATTCCATAAGATTCCCCCATGTTTTCATTTGCATCTTTAGATGCTAATATTATAGAAGGATTAAATTGGTGGCTGCTAGCCCCCCTTTTGCTGTCTAGCGTGAATATTCCTCTATTTATGGAATTTCTATTTAACATTCTCTCTTTGCCGTGTTTTCCCGAAAATGTCATTAAATCAAATTCATCATGGTTAAAATCTAAACACATGCTGTGGGCTTTATTTATCTTTATGATATTTTGTCCCATATTTGTTATAACTACATGCCTTGCAATTGCATCTTTTTCATAAAAAACGCTATAGTATAAATTGACTAAAACATTTATAGTTTCATCATATAAGCTTATTTCTAAAGTTTCCTTTGCTTCATCATTATAAAATGTTGAAGGAAGACCTTTAAGCTCTGGTTTTTCATTTAATATTTTATGACCTTTATATTTTAAATTTAAACCTTCATATCCATTTTCATCAAATATGCTTATGGAAAAAACTCTAAAGTCTCCGCAGCCAAAGGCAGGATATTCAAGGGGTATTAAATTAATTGAAAATTCTCTGTCAATAGATCCTGGCGGATTTGGTGAAAAAGAAATTTCCTTGTACCTTAATAAATAAGATAAATCTTGATTAACTATTTTCTTGCCATAATAAAGGTGAGATAAATATCCATGCTTTTCTACCATCATGGCATAGGTTGAATTTTTCGTATGAAGATAAAAAGTATTTGTTTTTTCATTAAATTTTATATTCATAATTAATTAACCTCAAAATATACTTTAAAGCTCATTTTTCCTTCTAAATTAACTAAATATTCAGGATGCACTGGAGCTCCCCATGCATCATCTCCACCAACGCCGCATTTCTTTTTACAAACGTGTACTACAGTTTTACTTTGCTTTGGCAAATTATTTTTATGATGAGCGCTTTCAATTTCATGGGAAGTATAAGGCAATACTGAACACTCAAATAAATCTTCTGAAAAAATCCTAAGGCCTGACCCCTCATTATCAGTTATTTCAATAAATCTTAAATCAGTTTTATTTCCACATTCTTGAGGATTTAAATAATCTGTGTAATTATCCGCTACTTTGTTTTCATAAATTCCAATTTTTGCGCCATGTTTCCTATCCTGATATGTTTCAAAAGGTCCTCTTCCGTACCATTTAACATTTGAAAAGAAGCTTGGCATTTCAAATGAAAATCCAAAAGCTGGCATGTCGATTAATTCACCGCTATTTTCTAAAGTAAAAGTTAAAGAGAATTTATTTTCATACATAAATTCATATAAAAACTCGCATTGTATTTGTTTGTCAATGTTTAAATCATAAGTGACATAAAGCTTTGAATCTTCTAATTTTTCTTTTGTTTTAAAGGCATATAAACTTGCAATTTTCCACTTAGCCCATTTATAAGTATTTTTATTTCCTAAATCATTATCAATAGGGGCACGCCAAAAGTCTGGTTTTATTTCAGATAGGATAAATTCCTTATTATTTGACTTTATAGAATTTAGTTTTCCTATAGGTTTAAAATATAAACAAGATGAATTCTTCATTTTAAAGCCAATATTTTCATTTCCGCAAATTACATTAGAACTTTTTTCAACTATTTCTTTAAAAACAGCCTTCTTTACAACTCCTTGCCCAAAGGATAATTCATATCCTGCTTTTTCCCAAATTTCATCTTCCTTTAAGCACATGGATACAGTTAAAATATATTCACAATTTTTATCTGGTATAGCGCATGGAAGGTCTAATGTCTTTCTGCTTTGAGGGTTTAAATCAAGTAAAAATTTTCCTTTTTTTATAATTAGTCCATTTTCTAAAAGCTCAAAGTGAAACTCATATTTATCAGTGTTTAGCCAATTGTTTTTGTTTATAATTGTTATATAATTTTCATCACAAAATATTTCTACATCTCTATAAGCAAATTTTACTTCTTTCATCTTTGGTGACTCTTTTCTATCTGCAAAAACAAGGCCATTTCCACAAAAATAAGCATCATTAGGTCTATCGAAAAAATCTCCACCAGTTGCTAAATATTCTTCTCCATTTGGATCTTTATTATAAATAGCTTGATCTATAAAATCCCATATAAATCCACCTTGATACATAGAGTATTCATCAGCTAGTTTGGTGTATTTCTCTAAATTTCCACATGCATTGCCCATGGAATGAGCATATTCACAGCTTATATATGGTTTTTCTGGGTTATTTTCTAAATATTCTTTAATGTGCTGAGGCTTTAAATACATGCGGCTTTCCATATCTGATGTATCATTATACCTTCTATCGTTAGCTACTCCTTCATAGTGAACTAATCTAGAATTATCTGTATTTCTATAAAAATTAGATAAATCATATAAAACTTTTCCTCCAAAGGATTCATTTCCACAGGACCATATTAAAATAGAGGGGTGATTTTTATCCCTTTGAACCATTGAGTTTCCTCTGTCAATTACAGCACCTTTCCAAACTTCATTATCACAAGGAACAATATTTTCATATTTTAAATCTTTTATAAAAGACCATGTGCCATGAGTTTCAATATTAGCTTCATCTATAACATATATTCCATATTCATCACATAAACTATATAATTCTTTTTGGTTTGGATAATGAGATGTTCTAACTGCATTAATGTTGTTTTTCTTCATGCACTTAATATCCCATAAAATATCTTCTTTTGAAATATTTCTGCCGTATCTTGCATTAAATTCATGGCGATTTACGCCTTTAAATACGATGCGCTTGCCATTTAAAAGCATTAATTTATCTTTCATTTCAAATCTTCTAAAGCCAATTTTTTGTTCTACTATTTCTATAGTTTCACCTTTATCATCGCATATTTCAACTATTAATTTATAAAGATAAGGTATTTCAGCATTCCAAAGGTTGATGTTGTCCAGTGAAGCGTTTAATGTAACGTTTTTTGAGACTTTAAGTTTTTCTGAAACCTTTATGAGGGTATTATTCTCATCATATAACTTAAAATAAATAAATCCATTTAAGTTTTCTTTATTTACAATTTCAAATTCACATTTAAGCTCTGCTTTTTTTAAATCCTCTAAAACTTCAGGTTTAACAAACATATCGTAAATATGAATCTTTGGTGTTGTATATAAATAAACATCTCTAAATATTCCAGAAAATCTAAAGAAATCTTGATCTTCAAGCCAAGATCCGCTTGAAAACCTTACAACCATAATGCAAAGCCTATTTCCCTTTTCTTTAATAAATGAAGATAAATCAAATTCTGATGGAGTAAACGTGTCTTCGCTATATCCTATAAACTCTCCATTAAGCCATAAATAAAAAGCGCTTTCTACCCCCTCAAAGCAAATAAAAGCAGCATCTTTTTGAAAACCCTTTGGCAAATCAAACTCATAAGCATATAAACCTACAGGATTAAATTCAGATGGGATATTAGGAGGTTTAATATCTTCTATTCCATCCCAAGGGTACATAGTGTTCACATATTGAGGGTTTCCATATCCTAAAAGCTGTATATGCCCTGGAACTTTTATTAAATCCCAATCTTTATCATCAAATCCTTCTTTGTAAAAATCCTGCTTCACTTCGTTTAAGTTTTTAGCATAAAAAAATTTAAAGTTTCCATTTTGTAATATTCTTAAGTCCTCATATTTCATATAAGGTGTATAGTATATATGGTCTGAATGCGCATTTAACCTATTTATTTGAAAAACCTCTGGATCTTTCAAATACTCAAATTTTATGTTGTTCATGTTTATATCTCCTAACTTAATTTTTAGCCTTTAACAGAACCAACCATTCCTTGAACAAATTGCTTTTGAAATAAAAAGAAAATTAAAATAGTTGGAAGTGTTGCAAATACTATAGCTGTCATTATAACTCCATATTGCGGTTGATATGCTGAAGATAAATATGAAATCATAAGAGTCGTTGTCCTTTTTTCATTAGCTTGAAGCACTATTAATGGCCACATATATGAATTCCAGCTCGTCATAAATGAATAAATTGCTGCAGCAAAGAATGTACTTTTAACCGATGGAGCAAATATTTTAAAAAATATAGTAAATTCTCCAGCGCCATCTACTCTGGCTGCTTGTATGATTTCATATGGATATGTGCTAAAGCTTTGCCTAAAGAAAAATATTATAAACACCGACGCTACTGCTGTTATAATAAGCGCAAAGTGTGAATTTAATAAATGAAATCTTACTATTATTTGAAAAAGGGGAATCATGAGAGCAGCAAATGGAACCATCATGGTGAGCATCATAAGAGCGTATATTTTCTCAGAGTACCTTGTTTTATACATTAAAAATCCATATGCTGTCATAGAGCAAACAATCATTGAAAATATAACTGTAAGCCCTGTAACTTTAACTGAGTTTAATAAAACATGTCCCATATCATATTTATTAAAAAGAGTAGTAATATTGTAAGTAAAATTTGTACCAAATGTCATCTTTCCACCTGTAATATCTATAGATGAATTTGTCATGCTCACAATCATCCAATAAAAAGGAAATATAGATATAAATGCTGTTATAGATAAAAGCAAATAAATAAAAATTCTATGAGGTTTAAATTTCATTTTATATCCTCTCCTTTATCTTCTTTTTCTTAGAATACTCTCCGCCTAAATCGCTTTCAGTTCTTCCAAGGACAAATTGAACCATAGCTAAAATCCCTATAATGATAACTATTACATATGAAATAGTAGCTGCATAACCAAAGTTTGGCACATACTTAAAGCATATGTTGTAGATATACACGCTTAAAGTTAAAAGAGCATTATCAGGTCCAATGGCCGCAGCGGTGACTCCGCCACTGGATAAATTCATAGGCTCATCAAATAACTGCAAAGTACCTATAGTTGACATTACAGTGGTAAATAAAATCATAGGCTTTAAAAGTGGAAGGGTTATTGTAAAAAATGTGTGTATTTTGCTTGATCCATCTATGGTTGCTGCTTCGTAAATATCATCTGATATGTTTTGCATAGCTGAGAGATAAAATACCATATTGTACCCAGTCCATCTCCAAAGCATAGCTAAAATTAAAACAAATTGAGAAAGAGCTGGTTTCATAAGCCATTCAATTGGAGCTTTCACAAGGCCTATGGAAAGCAAAAATGAATTTATCATTCCATTGTATGAAAATAGCATTTTAAATAAAATAGTATAAGCAATTAAAGATGTAACACAGGGTAAAAAAAGAGCTGTTCTAAAAAAACCTCTAAATTTAATTGTCTTATCATTTAAAATAGATGCAAATATAATAGCAAGAAATAACATTATAGGAACTTGTATTGCTAAAAATAAAAGAGTATTTTTTAGCGCTATTAGAAATAGAGGATCTTTAAAAATTCTAATGTAATTATTTATACCATTAAATTTTGTTATAATGCCTTTTGTGCTGGTAAAAGATAAAACAAATGAATAGACAATTGGGTAAAACATAAATGCGCAAAGAAGCAATAAGGCAATACCTATAAAGGAAAATAAATATAAACTTCTTTTTTTGTCCAAAAAAATTCCTCCTAATTTTATTTTTAAAAAGTCTGCTTAGAGCTTAAAGCAGACTTTTTAATAAAATTTATTGTATTTGACTATCTAATTGGGTTTGAGCATTTTTTAAACATTCATCTAAAGATTTTCCGCCTACAAAATCATTTATCTGTCCCATAATAGCTGCATCAGCTTCGTATGTATACATTCCATAATTTATCGCTGGAATATTTTTCATGTATCCTGAAATATCTTGGAATATCTTTTGTCCACCAAAGAAAGGATCTTCAGCAGTGTATGCAGCTCCTTCTTGTGCTGGTAAAAATGTTCCTACTGCTCCATTTTTAGTTAAAATATCTTGATAAAAATCAACATCTTTTGCAAAAATCTCTTGCATGAATTTAATTGCAGCATCTTTATTTTTTCCATTTTCAAGTATATACCAGCTTGACCCACCAAGGTTTGAAGCATTTACTGATTTTGCATCATCAAGCTTTGGAGTAGGAGCAACAGTCCATTTACCTGATTGATCGCTTGCTGCTTTAATAGACCCTAAAATCCAAACTCCTGTTGCAACAGACGCTGTATCACCTTTATTAAATGCAGATACCCATTCATCCCATCCTGATGTAGGAATTATTATATCAGCATCAACTATATCTTTATAAGTTTGCATAGCTTGTTTTAAAATATCGTTATTTGCTAAATCAGCTTTTCCAGATTCATCAAAATACCAAGTTCCTGCTGATTGAAGCATAATTCTCATAAGTCCGCCATCAGATTTTTCAAAGCCTAAGATAGCTTTTCCAGTTTTTGATTTAACATCTTTTCCTATTTCAATTAACCTATTCCAAGTTACATCTTGAAGATCTTCTTTTTTATAACCTGCTTCTTCTAAAATATCTGAGCGATAAAATAATGCGCTAACGCCTGAATCAAAAGGTACGCCATAAACTTTATTTTCTAAAGTCATAAGAGATACTTTATAGGGTGCAAATTTGCTATAGTCAAATGAATTTGTTAAATCCGCAAAACTTCCTGGGTAAGACTGTAAGTATTTTTGGGAATTGTAATCCTCTATTAAAACTATGTCAGGTAAGCCTTCAGTAGTTTTTGATGCAAGAGTTGTATGAAGTTTTTGTTCTACATCTGCCTTTGCCATTTCAACTATATCAAATTCTACATCAGGATTTATTTTTGTATAACGATCAGCTGCGTTTTGCATAATTGCTATGTTAAAATTTGGATCCCAGGCCCAAACAGTAATTTTTTGTTTATTTGATGAAGCAGGTGCGCTTGTTGTTTGTTCACTGGTTGTTTGTACATTTGAACTTGTTGTATCTTGAGTGTTTGTTTCTGGTGTTGATGGTGAACAAGCAGAAAGCATACTCGCACAAAGAATTCCTGTTATTAAGCTTTTAAATCTTAACTTCATTAAAAAACCTCCAAAATTTATATTATGAAATGATTATAGTTTTTTTAGAAAGCGTTGTCAATAAATTTACTAAATATTTAGTAAATTTTAATTAATGTTTTACTTAAATATTGCATTTATTTTTTTTACATTGTATTATTTATTTATAGTATTTAATGGAGGAGGGCTTTTTTATGGCAACAATACAACAAATTGCAAAAGAAGCAGCTGTTTCTGTGGCTACAGTTTCTAGAGTTTTAAACCATGACTCTTCCATATCTGTATCTAATGAAACAAAATTAAAGATCTTTGAAGTAGCGGAAAAACTTGAATACAGGACTATTAGAGAGAGGAAGGAAACCTCTTCTATTAATCAGAAACCAAATATAGTGATTTTAGATTGGTATGATGAGAAAGAACTCATTGAAGACCCTTATTACCTTTACTTAATGAATGCACTTGAAAGACAATATACCAGTTTAAATTTAGCTGTTTCTAAAGCACTTAAAATAGAAAATATTGAAAAGATTAATGAAAATAGACCAATTGATGGAATGCTTGCTATAGGTAAATTTTCTCCTCTTGAAATAAATAAATTGGTAGAATTTACAAGCAATATTGTTTTTTTAGATTCATGCCCTAATGATCAAATTTTTGACTCAGTATCTTTAAATCACCCTTTAGGTGTTTATGAAGCCCTTGAATATCTTTTAGAATTAAATCATAAACAAATTGGATATATAGGTGGAGCTGTTCTTGGAGATAAAAAAGAATTAACAATTGACTCAAGAAAATCAGCTTATGTGGACTTTATGCTTTCTCATAATATTTTTGATCAAAACTTAATCTTTGAAGGTTATAGAATATCTTTTTCTGAAGGCTATAGAATAGTGCAAAATATTATTGAGAGTAAATCTAAGCTTCCTACGGCTTTTATAGTTGCCAATGACACAATGGCTACAGGTGTGTATAGGGCTCTTTATGAGGCTAATATAAGAATACCTGATGAAATAAGCATAGTAGGTTTTAACGATCTTGCAACTTCTCAGTTTATGACTCCATCTCTTACTACAATTGAAGCTCCCCTTTCTTTTATGGCTGAATGCGCAATTGAGCTTTTAGAACAAAAAATGAAAGGAAGATTTTCTAAACCCAGAAAAATTTTAGTGCCTTGTTCTTTAGTTATAAGGGATAGCTGTGCTAAAATTTAATATAACAAACAAAATATATAAGTTGAGGTGTGCTTATGGGAAACATAGAAAAATTTGATTCAATGGCAAAAAATTATGATACTATCGAAAGAGCAAATATTGCAAAAATCATCGCCAACAATATTAAAAAATATGTGACAGGCGGAAATGAAAAAATTGCAATGGATTATGGGTGTGGTACAGGACTTGTGGGAATGGAGCTTTTAGATACTTTTAAATCCATACTTTTTGTAGATGCTTCCTATAATATGGTTCAACAAGTGAATGAAAAATTAGAAAAATTACATATTACAAATGCAAATACGCTATGTTGTGATTTAGTTAAAGAATGTCCTCAAAATTTGCATGTTGATTACGTGATTATAGCACAAGTGCTTTTGCACATGAAAGAAGATGTAAATTTGCTTTTATCAAAAGCATTTAATTTGCTAAATGACGGTGGCCATCTTTTAATCGTTGATTTTGATAAGAATCATAATATTATTTCTAATGAAGTACATAATGGATTTGTACAGGAAGAATTAAATGACATTCTAAAACAAATAGGGTTTACAAAAGTTCAAGGCAAAACTTTTTACCATGGTGAAAAGATATTTATGAATCAAGATGCATCACTTTTTATTATGGATGCTAAGAAAAATTTACATGTGTAGAAAAATAACAGGGTTTTTAGCCCTGTTTATTTTTTTTAAAATCCCTTGACATATACAGTCATACGATATACAATCTAACTATACAGTTAAACGATATATAACTTTACTGTATATAGGAGGAACAAAATTGAATAAGCTATTGCCATTAACGGAAACAACTTTTTATATTATGCTTTCTCTAATTGAGCCATCTCACGGTTACGCCGTCATGCAAAAGGTGGAGAAGCTAAGCGAAAATAAAGTAAGAATTGCGGCTGGCACGCTTTATGGCGCTACTGAAAATCTATTGAAGCAAAAACTAATTCATGAAGTAAGCAGCGAAGACAAACGCAGGAGGGTTTACGCCTTGACTCCAGAGGGTAAAGAAGTATTGAAGCTTGAATTACAAAGGCTAAAACACTTAGTAGCAATATCAGAAAATTTGATATAGGAAAGGAGTTAATTGCAGTGAAAAAGATTAAATTTTTTTCAGATTTTGAAAAAGAAGAACAATTTTTAAACGATATGTTAAAAAAAGGGTATCGCCTTGAAAGATATAATTCTCTTGGAGTATATACCTTTAGACTGGCTGAGCCTCAGGCTTTAAATTACAGGATAGATTATCGCAAATTTTCTAGAAAGGATAAATTTGAGGAATATTTAACTCTGTTTCAAGACGCAGGATGGGAGCATGTTTGCGGCACTCGTTACTCTGGTTTACAATATTTTTTGCCAAATTCAGATAAAGTACAAACAGATGATATTTTTTCTGATAGAGAATCAAAACTAGAAAGGTATAAAAGATTTTCGTCACAATGCTTTGTTTCTCTGACTTTGATGATTGTATACTTATTTATATTAACGCCAAAAAATTGGTCATTATTTGACGTCCGCAGTTGGTATTTTAGTGATGGTCTTTGGAATATGACTGGAGGAATGTTTTTGAAAGCATTTTTGTTTGAAACTCCATTTGTTGTTTTAAGGATTGCCCCATTTATTGTGCTATTATTTTTATCTATTGTAAATGGATACTGGGCTTTAGAATCAAGAAAACACTATAAAAACAATCAGCACTGATGTTGTTATTTGGATTAATAACAGGCCTTATATTGAATAATTGTAGAAAAAAATATAAAATGAATATTAAAAATGTTACAATGAAAATAATTAATGTGCGAAGGTGATTATTGTGAAATTGGTTATACGCATTTTATTGTTTCTTCACATTTTTATAGGACTTGGAGCAATGGCAGGTGGACTTGCTGCTATATTAGATCCTATGAAACCTTTAGGAATTGGTGTCGAGGCTTTACATGGCTACTTTGATAGTTTTTTTATTCCTGGGCTATTCTTATTTTTTGTACTTGGAGTTGGCAATCTTCTATGCGCATATTTATTTCGTTTTAAGCCCTTAGAACAAGGGTATACAAGTGGATTTATAGGTGCTGTACTTGTATTTTGGATTATTATCCAATGTATAATTTTGCGTACAGTTGCTGCTTTGCATATTATTTTTGCTGTATTAGGGGTTATTCAAGGAGGGCTTGCTTTAGCAATTTTGACGATAAAAAGGAAATTTCCAATGAATATTATCTTAAATATATTGGGAAAATAATTGGTTTAAATAAATAATTTATGACTAAAGGACAATAACATGATGGCTTCTCTTTTCATCGCACTTTACATTTTTACAGATCAAATCCAAACCGATAGCCATTCTTGTTAAAACTATTTTTCTCATAAAAATGATGTGTATCCTTGCGGCATAGATTGGTTGCAACTTCAAGCATACAGCAATCAGCAGCTTTTGCAAGTCCAACAACGTGGTTAAGCAATGCAGATCCAATCCCGTTTCCACGGCAGGATTTTCGGACAACTAGCTCATCGATTACTATAACTTTTCCTGCTTCAGAAAGGCGCAAATCCAACGTTATACTAATAAAACCTACAACGGAACCAGATGACTCTGCTATATAATGTCCTTTGTTATAAAATTGTAAATTAGTACTAAAAATTTCAGCGAGTTTATTTGTGGGTATTCCTCCAACAGGGATGCCCACCAATTCACAAATAAGATTGTATATAAGAGCAAAGTCAGCAGTTGTTGCCTCTCGTATTTTAAAATTCACTTCATAGCCTCCATCTCAATATCAAACCATCTTAATTCAAAATCATTTTTTAATATTCATAGCTACTTTATTTCAATATATCTCATGTATTTCAATACATCTCATGTTAAGGTTAAACCAAGTTTTCAGCCAAAGTATAGCACATTTTTATATCTATTTCAATACATCTCATGTTAAGGTTAAACCACGGCATCGTTATAGGTAATGTGTTTCGTGTACTATTTCAATACATCTCATGTTAAGGTTAAACCATGATATTAAATCCAGAAGCAACAACAAAACCTGAATTTCAATACATCTCATGTTAAGGTTAAACTCAGAAGAAGCCTTAAAACAACAGGAGGTACATACATTTCAATACATCTCATGTTAAGGTTAAACAATACCTGCAACCGGAAAATTACCATATTCAAGCGAATTTCAATACATCTCATGTTAAGGTTAAACTATATTAAAAAATAAAGGAATAGATGATAAATACATATTTCAATACATCTCATGTTAAGGTTAAACAGCCTTTTAAGCCCTTTTCTCTCTTTGCCTTATTCATTTCAATACATCTCATGTTAAGGTTAAACACACTTTAAAAAATGCTTTAGAGAATTTGAATACACATTTCAATACATCTCATGTTAAGGTTAAACAAAGAAATTTTTGACAAAAGAAGAGCAAGAAATATTATTTCAATACATCTCATGTTAAGGTTAAACAAACTCCTTCAGCTTTTCTTTTAACTCCTCCACATCCATTTCAATACATCTCATGTTAAGGTTAAACCATAGTAATTAAGTCATTCCTTTAATATCATAATTTCTTTAAATCATTGGTAACACTTATCTATATAATTTTTTTACCAGCTACAAGTTTATTTTTACTGCTTACACAAGTATACCACCATATCCAAGTATTATCAATGCTTTTATCTACTCTATTTAAAAAATAGGTTGGTAAAATCAAAATAAACTAACTTACTCAAATAAATACTGCAGTAAATAAAAAAGCCTCAACATAAATTGTCAAAGCTTAATATGTCCTTTCTGCTTATATATTTAAAACACAATAACAAATTCAAATAATTAAATCCTCTGAATTTTCTCTCACATCTCCAATTATTTCTTCCTCGAATCTATTTTCGCTTATCATTTTTAGAATGCATATAAAATCTTCACTTTTATCTATCACTTTATTTAAATCATTTATAAGTTTAATTAATTTAGATGGGGTAATAGCACCTCTAAATACAGATTTTTGAAAATGAGTAAGATACTTTTTACAAACCTTAAATACTTTATAAACTCTTTTCTCATTAACATCGTAAAATAAAAATGCGTAATTGTAATTATAATCACCAGCCATTCTAAAGTCCTTCCTTCAAGCTAAAAGGCTTGAAATTATTTTCTTCTAAAATAGTTTTAATCAATTTATAACAATCTAATTTTATTAAAGTGTTATAAGAAACCTTTCTTTTAAGCTTTTCATGATCAACAGTGGATTCCATTCTCTTTTCAAAAGCTTCAATAAAAATTTTTCTTCCATCTTCATTTAACAAACAATAATTAAGATTCTTTTCAAAGTGCTTACTTACCTGAATCTTTCTATTATTAACAAGCTCAAAAATACATTTGTAAACAATAACTATTTTAAATACTTCTGAAACATCAAGACTTAAAGAAAATCTACCTTCACTGGGTTCATGTAAAAAACTTATTCTTTGATCTAGATGGGTTTGAAAGATTATAGAAATAGTCCTTGCATATAATAAACTATTTCCAAGGGAAATCATTGCATTAATAGGATTATCTGGAGGTCTTTTGACTCTTTTATTCATAACAAAATCTTGAGGAAGGATATTTTTAAATTCACTATAAAATCGTTGCCATAACTCTCCCTCCACTTGAAGTATTTCCTTAATAGTTTGAACATTGTTTAAATTTTCTTTAAAAGTTTTTTTAATCCAATCTAAGGTGCATTTTATATCTTTATTTCCATGTTTATAATAATGATAAAGAGTCTCATATATATTTTCTCCAATACCATTTACAATAGATTTTGATATTTCAATCCTTTTAATATTATATGCTTCAACCTGTTTAACTAAGAGTCTGCCACTTAGATACCTTTCTTTTGGATAAAATGTGCCACTATAACCTTCATAATAATTAAAAAAATGCACTATAATGTTATTCCTACTTAAAAAATCTAAGAGTTTAGAGTTGATACTAACTTCATTTAATAAATAAATTTCCTTAACATTTGCAATTGGAATATGTATTAATTTTTCACCTTTTCTAAAGGTTAAAGAATTATCCTTTCTCGATAACTCTCCCATAGATGTTATGTATTTTGTAGTGCTCATTAAAAACCTCCTTTAAATATAACAATACTCATAATAAGAACATTTTTTACATCCAGCTTTTTTATTAATAGAAGGAATCTCATTACCTTCTATAATATTTTGTATGTTAATACATATGTCTTCAATTTCTTGTTCTTCTTTATCAGTAAGCTCTAAATAAATTATCTTTCTATCAGTTTTATTTTTTTCAATAAACTCTATTTTGCCTCTTCTTATAATTCCTTTATCTTTAAGTACTTTTAAGTAATAAAGAGTTTGCCATTTGGTAGCTTCAACATCTGCATCAGATTTTTTAATTTCAACTAAATAATCTTTTGTGATTTTATCGATTCTAATATTTTCAATGAAAATCTCTGTATTATCATTGTCATCCTTTAATTCATGAATAGCTTTTCCAATTTTAACATCCTCAGAATTATCTTCTAAACAAATTCTATTTCCAAACAAATAACACTGTCTTTTACAATGAAAATAGTAGTTAATTAAAGTTCCTGTTACTTTCATTTATAACAACTCCCAAATAAATGGTAAAACATAAAAAATTAAACTTAGACTATTCATTTATTTCAATACATCCAATGTTAAGGTTAAACACTCCGTATTTTCCACGAAGTATCCATATGCCACCTTTGTTTCAATACATCTCATGTTAAGGTTAAACATTAATGAATAAAAATTATTTAGTGACAAAATCAAAATTTCAACACATCTCATGTTAAGGTTAAACATTCACAGGCAAACGCAACCAAATACCTAAAAGCATTTCAACACATCTCATGTTAAGGTTAAACGCAGAATTTATTAAGAGCTTATCCCTAAATAATATCACATTTACGAAAAGCAATAAAAGCAAAGGCAAACATAAGTAGTCCTAAATAAGAAGCATCTGTTTTCTCAAATCGTATAAGTAACTTACGAAAGCGATTAACCCAAGAATGACTTACTTCAACTACCCAACGTCTTGCTTTAAATTTAGGATTATTTTCTTTTTCCATTTTCTCTTGTCCTCTACTCTTTATATGTGGTATAAATCCTCTTAATACTACAACTTCTAATGCTGGTTCTCCTGTATATCCTTTATCTAAACATAAGTTTTGAGCATATTTTAGAAAATCAGGTCTTTCTATTATTATTGAATTAAGTACTGCTTCTAATTGTGATACATCATGTCTATTTGCTCCTGTTACTACTATCGATAGGGGTACTCCTCTTCCGTCTACCATTAGATGACGTTTCGTCCCATTTTTTTCCCCGATCTGTTGGGTTCTTTCCCACAGATTCAGTTGCTAGTGGTGCCTTTGTCATACTTCCGTCTACACTTAACCACTTCCAGTCTATTCCCTTAACTATATCATACTTTTCTAAACCCGCTATCCACATGTTTTCAAATACACCTTTTTCACACCAAAATTGAAAATAACGGTGTATTGAACTTGAAGCTCCATATTCTTTTGGAAGTGCTTTCCATTGTATTCCTGTTCTCATAACATAGAATATTGCTTCTAGTACTTTTCTACTTTCCATTGCATGACGTCCGCCACCTGGTTTTCTCTTATATTCTTTATTTGGATCTCTTTGCTTATTTGGAATTAAATGCTTTACTTCTTCCCAAAATTCTTCTGTTATTTCCCATGATTTTTCTTGTTTCATCACACATACCCCAATGATTTTTTATTTCAATTTTATCAT
>JAVBPD010000141.1:0-39517 GCA_031549885.1 Clostridiaceae bacterium | reverse complement strand
AGCGCTGAAGATACTGCAAGGGTGACCTTGTGGGAAAATAAGACATTGCCAGGTAAAAATAATCCGCAGTAGCTCAATGGTGGAGCACTCGGCTGTTAACCGATAGGTTGAAGGTTCGAATCCTTTCTGCGGAGCTTTTTTTATGAGTAATTATTAATTCGTTAACAAATTATTAACAAATTAATAATTATTTTTTTATGGAAAAAGTTGAATCGTTTCCAATGTTGTGTAATAATTTTATTATGTATGTTATAGAATTTTAATCTAAAGAATGTTTTAAGCAATTTTTACATTAAGACTATAATAATTAAATTATTAGGGGGAAACATTTATGAATGTCTATGATATTAAAAACATCAGAAATATTGCTTTATTGGGGCATAGCGGATCGGGAAAGACAACCCTTTCAGAAGCTATGCTTTATTTTACTAAGGCCATAGATAGGATGGGGAAAATTGAAGATGGTACTACTACAAGTGACTACGATCAAGAAGAGAAGAAAAGAACTATATCAATATCTTCATCCATTCTTCCTGTTGAATGGAAAAATAATAAAATTAATGTAATAGATGTACCTGGATATTTTGATTTTATTGGAGAAGTTCTTCAGTCCTATAGAGCTATGGATGTTGCAGTCATCGTTGTATGTGGAAAATCTGGTATTCAAGTTGGTACAGATCAAGTATGGGAATATGTTTCAGAAAAGAAAATACCAAGAGCCTTTTTTATAAATAAGCTTGATCGAGAAAATGCTGATTTTGATAAAGTATTAGCACAATTAAAAGAAGCATATGGTATATCAGTTGTTCCTCTTCAATATCCTATTGGAAGTGAAGATAATTTTAAAGGTATTATTAATGTAGTTTCTCATAGAGGACGTGTTTATAATAAAAAGACTAATACAATGGAAGAAACTAATGTACCAAGTGAATTAGATGATAAAATAAATGAATGCAAACAAATGCTAATGGAAGCAGTAGCAGAGACTGATGAAGATTTACTTGAAAAATATTTCTCTGATGGCGCTTTAAGTGATAGTGAAATATATGAAGGACTAATTAAAGGTATAGTAAATGCAGAAATAGCACCTGTTTTTTGCGGGTCAGCAACTACAATGATAGGCATTGAAACATTATTAGAGGATATAATTGAAGCTTTACCTTCTCCAGGCCAGATGAATGGCATGAAAGGAAAGGATTCAAATGGTAATGATAAGGTGGTAAAATTTGATCCTAATGGGGCTCCATCAGCATTTGTATTTAAAACAATTGTAGATCCATTTATAGGAAAATTATCTATGTTTAAAGTGGTAACAGGAAAGATTACATCAGATATGAGTCTATATAATCCAAATAAGGATAAGACAGAGAAAGTTGGGGGTCTTTTCTATATAAGGGGAAAACAGCAGATAAATACAAAAGAAGTATCTGCTGGAGATATTGGTGTTATTAGTAAACTTCAATTTACAAAGACATCAGATACATTATGTTCGCCTAACAATATTATAGAATATAGGGAGATTCAATTTCCTGAAGCTTCTATCTCTTTAGCAGTAGTACCAAAAGCTAAAAATGATGAAGATAAAATTTCAACTGGTTTATCAAGGCTTATGGATGAAGATGTAACCTTTGTAGTATTTAGAGATAAAGAAAGCGCAGAGACTATTATTTCAGGTACTGGTGAAACTCACTTGGAAGTAATTGCAAGTAAATTAAAGAGCAAATTTGGAGCTGATGTTGAATTATCTAGTCCTAAAATTGCATATAGAGAAACTATTAAAAAAAGATCCGATGTTCAAGGAAAACATAAAAAACAATCTGGAGGACATGGACAATATGGTGATGTTAAAATTAGATTTGAACAAAGAAATGATGGTGAAACAGATTTATTATTTGTTGATGAAGTAGTTGGTGGAGTTGTTCCAAGACAATATATCCCTGCTGTTGAAAAAGGTCTAAGAGAGTGCATTTTAAAAGGTGTTTTAGCTGGATATCCAATTATTAAACTAAAAGCAACGCTTTATGATGGATCATATCATCCTGTAGATTCATCAGAAATGGCATTTAAAATTGCGTCTTCATTAGCCTATAAGAAGGGAGTTGCAGAAGCTTCCCCAGTTATTTTAGAGCCAATTATGCATGTTGAAGTAAAAATACCAGATAGTTATATGGGAGATATTATTGGAGATATCAATAAAAAAAGAGGTAAGGTTCTTGGCATGGAACCACAAGGAAGATATCAAATAGTTTCAGCAGAAGTACCCCAATCAGAAATGTTAAAATATGCCACGGATTTAAGAAGTATGACTCAAGGACGAGGAAGCTTCACTATGAAGTTTGAAAGATATGACGAAGTTCCTGCTCTTGAAACTGCTAAAATAATAGAAAATGCTAAGAAAGAATTAGAAGAAGAATAATATAAAACATCTCAATTAAGATTAAATGCTTAATTGAGATGTTTATTTTATTAAAAAATGTACATACTAATGATGAGGTGAAATAAATGGCAAAGTATAGATTTAAGTTAAATAACAAAGGAAATATAAATGATTTTAATAATATAAATTCTTATCTTGGCATTATGAATAAAAATGATGATTTAACTATTGCTTTAGGACAACATTCTGATAGTGATTTACAATATATTTGTAATATGTTGCAGCAAAAAGAATATGAAATTTCAGTAAATAAAAAAGAAGAAAACAATGAAATAAGCGTTAAAAAATTTGAATAGGCAATATAAATTGGCCAATAGGCGGCTAGATTTTTAATATTGATTATTTATTTCAAATAAAGTATTATTTACATAGGAATAAATAAGGAAGTGCCTATATGAAAAATAGTAAATTTAAAATATTTTTTATAGTTTTATTGTCAATTGTTATTATGTCAATGATATGTGTATCTTGTACCAATAATAATTCAACAACCAATAATACTACTAATATTTCTAATCAGGTCCTTAGTACAGATTCCGAAAGCACTGATTGTACTACAGGTTGAGATTAGTTATTATGCTAAGTTTAGCTATACAAATTGTTTAATAAATATACCCAATAATGAAATGGGTATATTTTTTTATTTTCATTAATATACTCATAATATTTAAATTATATTAATGTTTTATTTGAAAATTATAATTTAATTTATAAATATTTTCAAATTAAATTATATTTTAACAATATATGCTGGTATTTTTAAGAAAAAAACATTATAATATCTATACAAAGATTTTTACACTGGTTATAAAACCGTATAATAATTAAATCAAAAAATAGTGTTTAAATTTTTAATAGAGGTGAAAAAATGAAAATTACTATTGTTGCTATGGGCTCTAGAGGCGATGTCCAACCATATATTGCACTTGGAAAGGGATTAAAAAAAGCCGGCTATGAAGTTTATATGCCCGTTCCTGAAATATTTAAAGAAATGGTTCTAGATGCTGGATTGATTTATATTGAAGTAGTTGGTATTGATCCTCAGGCCTTTTTAAGAAAAAAAGATTTAGTAGAAGCAAGAGAAAAAAAGAATGGTTTAAGTTTTTTGCTCAAGATGTTTAAAGATATGAAACCTCTCATGGAATTATATTTTAAACAAATATGGGAGGCGTGCAAGGATAGTGACGCAATTATCTCAGCTTTTATTTATCTTGGTGCTTATGATTCTGCTGAGAAGCTTAATATTCCTTGTATTCAATCAGTTTTATATCCTCTGTATCCTACTGGTGATTTTCCTTCTATCATGATGCCTTTTTCATCAAAAAATAGAACATTTAATTTATTTACACATCTAATTTTAAGTCAGCTTTCTTGGCAAGTTGCTAGAAAATGGACAAATAAAGTTAGAAAAGAGTATTTAGATTTAGAGCCCTATGGATTTTGGGGGCCTTTTAAAAAATTATCAAAAGATAAATCCCCAATTTTATTTGCTTATAGCTCTCATGTTGTACCAAAGCCATCTGATTGGTTTAAAAATTGGTTGATAACTGGATATTGGTTTAATGATAATTGTGACGATTTTAACCCACCTGAAGATTTAGTTAATTTTATAAATAATGGTTCTAAGCCAATATATATTGGATTTGGAAGCATGATAGATGACAATCCAATCAAAACCACAAAAATGATTTTAGAAGCTTTAAATTTAAGTGGTCAAAGATGTATACTTTCTACTGGATGGACTGATCTTGGAAGTATTAAACTTCCTGATTTTGTTTTTTTAGTTAATGATATACCTCATTCTTGGTTATTTGAGAATGTTAAGGCTACTGTTATACATGGTGGAGCAGGTACTACCGCTGCAAGCATGAGAGCAGGTGTACCTACAATAATAACACCATTTTTAGGAGATCAATTTTTTTGGGGTAGACATTTATATAAAATGGGTGTAAGCCCTAAACCAATTAATTTTAATAAATTGAATGCTGAAAAATTAGCAGGCCTTATTAATACAGCTGTAAATGATGATAATATGAAACAAAAAGCAAAAGAATTAGGTGAGAAGTTAAAGAGTGAAAATGGTGTTGAAAATGCAGTTACAATTATTGATAATTATTTCAAATCTTATTACATAGATAGGATTAATGCACCAACAATTTATAGTAAGACTAAAAAACTTATAATAGAAATGTGATATATATTAAGAGCTAAGTAAATTAATAACTTGGCTCTTATTTTATTTAATACCTAATATAATTATATATTTTATTTGAAAATAGTATACAAATTAATCATAATATCATTTATAATTGAAATAAATTTAAATACTTTTAGGGAAGTGTATTAATGAGAAATAGAGTTATTCCCGTAATAATATTTATTTTATTGATTTGTAACTTTACCATTTCATGTAATAATAAGGAAAATGATGATGAAAATTCCTTTAGAATAATTTGTAGCTACGAAAATAAAGATCTTGAAAATATTTTAATGGATTTTTCAAAAAAAGAAAAAGTTAAATTAAAATTAGATTATGATGATACAATAAATATTGCTAATAATGTATTGAACATGAAAAGCAGCGATTATGATGCTTGTTTTTTAACCAATTCTATTTGGTTTTCATTTGTAAATAACAAAAATTTAATTAAGTATTCTAAACCAACATCTATAACTCCTGTTGTGTTTGGAATTAAAAAGTCAAAGGCTCAAGAAATAGGATTTTTAAATAAAGATATTTATTTAAGTGATATAATAAATGCAATTAAAGAAAATAAGTTGAAGTTTTTGATTCCTTCTGTTACGCAAACAGATAGTGGTGCTTCTGCTTATTTAAGCTTTTTAAACAATCTATCAGGAAGCCCTGAGGTTTTATCTAAAGAAAATATTGAAGATGAGAATGTTAAATCCTCTTTAATATCTTTATTCGCTGGAGTTGAAAGGACATCAGGTTCTACTGAATTTTTAGGACAAATGATAATTGATGATAAATATAATGCTCTTATTGCTTATGAAAGCAGCATTATAAACATCAATAAAGAGTTAATTAAAAATGAAAAAGATCCTCTATATATGCTTTATCCAAAAGATGGAGTGGCCCTTTCTGACTCTCCTTTTGCATATGTGGATAATGGGAATAAAAAAAAGGAAGATATTTTTAAAAAACTACAGAGTTATTTGGTATCACAAGAGATACAAGAAAAAATAATTTTAAGCGGAAGACGAGCTGGGTATGGTGGGCTTATTGATGAAAAGTATAAAGATTTATTTGATTCAAATTATGGAATTAATAGGGATGTTTATTTAAATGCCATAAAATATCCAAGCATAGATGTTATAAAGGAAGCTTTAAACATATATCAGTTTGAATTTAAAAAGCCAACTTATACTATTTTTTGTTTAGATTTTTCTGGAAGTATGCTTGAGCATGGTTATAATGATTTGATGAATGCTATGAAATTAATTTTAGACGAAAAAGAAGCATCAAATTATTTTATTCAATTTTCAGATCAAGACAAAGTGGTTTTGATTCCGTTTAATAGTGATGTTATTTCAGTTTATAATGGCAATCCTGATGATTTACTTAATGATATCCTTAATACAAGCGCTGGTGGCGGTACCGATATGTATGTAGCAATTAATGATGCAATGGATTCAATAAGAGATGTTGATAATGATAAATATAATATTTCAATTGTTTTGATGACTGACGGAATGTCTATAGAAAATAATAAAAGCTATGTAATTAAAAAATATAAAGATATGAATAAAGATATTCCCATATATTCTATTATTTTCGGTAATGCTGATAAATCTCAATTAGATGAACTTGCTAGATTATCAAATGCTCTTGTTCTAGATAGTAAGGATAATCTAATTAATGCTTTTAAAACTATTAGAGGATACAATTAGGGGGTGCATTTATGAAAGATAAGGGAAATTCGTTTATGGTGGTTTTACCTTCCATTGCTGCTGGACTTTTATTTATTTTTTTATTTGCTTTTTTAAAAATAAATATTTTAATTGCTCTAATTTTGTCATTAGTAGTTTTTGGTATATTTACATTTATATTATATATTCCTTCAAAAAAGAAGGATCCTACAATAAGCATTGCTTTAAGTAATGATGTAAAGGCTAATTTAGATGTTACTAAGACTTATTTGAAAAAGTTAAATCAATTTACTTTTAGATTAGAAAATAAAAAATTAGTTGATGAATTAAAAATAATTATTTTGGATTTAGATAAAATGATAAAAGTTGTAAGTGATAATCCAAGGAAGTATAAAAGAGCTAATAAGTATTTAAATTATTATCCTGAGACCACCATTAAAATATTAGAACAATATGATAAAATTGAAGATAATAGGTTGCAAGGCTCTGAAGCAGTGAGCTTTATGCGTAAAGTTGAAGGCTTAATTCTGCAAATTAGAAACGCTTATGAAAAAGGTTTAAATGATCTATATAGTGATGATATTCAAGATTCATCTGTTGAGTTAAAAGTTTTAGAAAGCGATTTAAATAGTCAAATAGGAGATTTTAAAAGTGATTTTAATCTCTAGGAGGGATTATAGTTGAGTGATACAAATAAAAAGGGCATTATTGCAATAGTGGTTTTTATTTTGCTTGTCTTAATTGGAATAGGAATTAAACTTTTTTTAGATAATAATAAAGGAAAGGGAATATTAGACTGGAACACTACAACAATTTACGGAGCAGTTGGTGGAGGTAAGGAAAACCTCTTAGCAGATGAAAATTTTATAAATATACTTAAAGATAAATATAAATTAACTGTAATAAATGATGCTTGGAGCAATGGTAAGTTAATAAAAGATCCAGTAGTTAGAGAAGATGGTTCTAAATATGATTTTGTTTTCTTTTCAGATCAAAGATTTTTTGATTATTATAAATTAGCTCCTGATTCTTCAAAACAAGAGGCTCCAAGAGATAGAGTTTTAAAAGGAGAACTTACCTTAAACACTCCTATAGTAATATATAGTTGGGATATTGTTACAGATGCACTTATAAAAGAAAATATTGTCACTTTAAGAGATGGTGTTTATTATATAACTGATATGGAAAAGCTAATTCAATATATTGTAGAGGGGAAAACATGGGCAGATATTGGATTTGACCAGATCTATGGTAAAATTAATATTGCATCAACTGACCCTGTCACTTCTTCACCTGGAACATCTTATTATGGACTTCTTGCATCCATTATGAATAAGGGTGAGGTTACTAATGAGAATTTAAATGATGTTTTGCCAAAGCTTACAGATTTTTATAAAAGATCAGGTTTTTTAAATAATACTCCTGCAGATTTATTTGAACTTTATTTAAGACAAGGTGCTGGAGGAAAACCTTTGATAGTTGATTATGAGAAAAGCATAATTGATTTTGCAAATAATAACCCTTCTGGATGGGAAGCAGTTAAAGATAAAATAAGGATACTTTATCCAGCTCCCACAATATGGAATTCTCATTGTATTGCGGCTCTTAATGAAAATGGAGTTAAATATTTAGATGCATTTAATGATCAAGATATTCAGAATTTAGCTTGGGAAAAATATGGATTTAGAGTTGGTATTACAGGTGGAACTTATGATGTAAGTAAACTTACAGTTGGAGGAATACCTCAAAGTATAGATTCAGTGGTTTCACCATTAAAGATGAATATGTATGATGAAATTCAAAAAAGTTTAAGAGATCAATAATATTTATAGGAGTGTGTAGAATGGAAAATAAAGAAAAGGTACCTGAGTTAATTCTTACTACAGGAAAAACCGATGCATTAACTACTAGTGAACCAAAAGAAAAAATAACCAATACTGATTTGGATATAAATAATTTAACTCCAGCAGAGCAGCAAGCAATAAGAGATTTTGTGAAAAAAATAGATATTAAGGATTCTACTATGATAGTGCAATATGGCGCTCCAGCACAAACTAAGATATCTGACTTTGCTGATAATATGCTTGCTAAAGTAAAGACTAAGGAAACTGGAGAAGTGGGTGGTTTATTAACTAATTTAGTAGTTGAAATAAAAGATTTTAATAATGATGTAGATGATAAGGGATTTTTAGGTTTCTTTAATAATCAAAAGAATAAGATGAAAAAATTAACTACAAAATATGAATCAGTTCAAACTAATATTGATAAAATAACAAATAATTTAGAACAAAATAAGATGCAACTTTTAAAAGATGTTACAATGTTTGATCAATTATTTGAGGCTAATTTAACTCATTTTAAAGAGCTTGGAATGTATATTATTGCTGGTGAAGAAAAGTTAAAGGATTTAAATCAAAATGTTCTTCCTAAATTAAAGGAGCAAGCCATAGAGACAAATGATGCAGCTATTTCTCAACAAGTTAATGATTTAATGAATTTAATAGGCAGGTTTGAAAAAAGAGTTCACGATTTAAAATTAAGCAGAGCTATTTCATTACAGATGGCACCTCAAATTAGGCTTTTGCAAAATAATGATAATGAACTTATTGATAAAATACAGAGTTCTATTTTAAATACAATACCTCTATGGAAAAATCAAATAGTTTTAGCTCTTGGGCTTGAAAATTCAAGACGAGCTATGGAAGTTCAAAAAAAGGTTTCAGACATGACTAATGAATTATTAAGGAAAAACAGTGAAATGCTAAAAACAAGCACCATTGAAATTGCACAAGAAAGCGAAAGAGGTATAGTTGATTTAGAAACTTTAAAAAAGACAAATGAAGATTTAATAATTACAATTGATGAGGTTATAAGAATACATGCTGAAGGTAGGCAAAAGAGGCTTGTGGCAGAGCAGGAACTTCAAAATATGGAAGAACAATTGAAGGATAAACTAAGAAATACTAAGTAAATATGTATTTTACGGTGTAGGAAATATTAGCATGTATTTTCTACACCTTTTTCTTTAAGGATTATTTATTTTGATAATTCTTCAGTTGAACTTACTGGATTCATGATAAAACTTATTGGAAAGAAAATCCTGTTTGCTAGACTTAAAGACCAATCTACCCAGTTTTTTGCCTTGCCTAGTACATCCATTGTTGAACGATTTAAGGCATTTAATGAAGATTCAACAATAGGTTGTACAACTTGATCCATAACACCTCCACCTTCGATTAAATTACATTCATTTTTATTAATTATTTTATAATTATCTGGCATAATTAATTTTTTCATATGTACTCTCCTCTATTTTTTAATAATATATAAATATATTAAAATTATATATGTATATTATACAATAATTTAAATTTTTATCAATATGCTATATATTAACAATGTACCAGTTTAATAGGATGTTTTTTTAAAAGATAAAATGTTTAAATGTAATTGTTATCAATGTTTTTATTAAAAAATATTATTTAAAAGTCCTTTAAAAATTTTTTTTAATGATTTATAATAAACTGGAATAATGGATAAAATAAGATAATTACTTAGTTTTGTTTAAAAAATGGATTTTAAAGATAAATAATAATTCTTTTTAATCTATATAAATATATTATATGGAGGCATGTTTATGATAAATATTGGTATTAATGGATTTGGAAGGATTGGAAGGCTTGCTTTTAGGGCAGCTATTGAAAATCCTAATATTGACATCAAGGGAATTAATGACCCATTTATTGATTTAGATTATATGGTTTACATGTTAAGATATGATTCTGTTCATGGAAAATTTGAAGGCAAAATTTCAGTTAATCATGATAAAAACGAATTATATGTTAATGATGAGGTTATAAAAGTTTTTGCAGAAAAAGATGCAGCAAATATCAACTGGGCTTCTTGTGGCGCAGAATATATAGCTGAATGTACTGGTGTTTTCACAACAATAGATAAAGCATCAGCTCATCTTCAAGGAGGGGCAAAAAAAGTAATTATTTCAGCTCCATCAGCAGATGCTCCTATGTTTGTTATGGGAGTTAATCAAAACACGTATAAAAGTGATATGACAGTTGTTTCAAATGCTTCTTGTACTACAAATTGTTTAGCTCCTCTTGCTAAAGTTATTCATGATAATTTTGGATTAGTTAAAGGACTTATGAGCACAATTCACTCCACAACTGCAACTCAAAAAACTGTTGATGGTCCATCTAATAAAGACTGGAGAGGCGGCAGGGCTGCAAGTACAAATATAATCCCATCATCTACTGGAGCTGCAAAAGCTGTTGGTAAAGTTATACCTGAATTAAACGGTAAATTAACTGGTATGTCATTTAGGGTTCCAACTGTCGATGTTTCAGTAGTGGATTTAACTTGTGTTCTTGAAAAATCAGCTACTTATGAAGAAATCAAAGAAGCTGTTAAAAAGGCTTCAGAAGGTGAATTAAAAGGTATTTTAGGGTATACTGAGGATGAAGTAGTTTCTACAGATTTTATCCATGATAAAAGAACTTCAATTTTTGATGCTAAAGCTGGTATTTTGCTTGATGATAAATTTGTTAAACTGGTTTCATGGTATGATAATGAATGGGGATATTCAAATAAATTAATGGATTTAATTGTCCATATAGCAACTGTGGATGGAAAATAAATAGTAAAATTTTATATGGTCTGGTTTTGTAGGGTGGTCTATGAGACCAGACATTTATTATTATGAGGTGAAGGCATGAATTATAATAAAAAAACAATAGAAGATATTGAAGTAAAAGGTAAAAAAGTATTAGTAAGGTGTGACTTTAATGTTCCACTTAAAGATGGAAATATAACAGATGAGAATAGACTTATAGGGGCACTGCCTACAATTAATTATTTAATTGAGCATGGAGGAAAGGTTATACTTTGCTCTCATTTAGGAAAAGCAAAGGGACCAGACCCTAATTTTACTCTTTTACCTGTTGCAAATAGGCTTTCAGAGCTATTAAAAAGGGAAGTTAAATTTGCAAAAGATGATAATGTTGTTGGGGAAAATGCAAAGAAGGCTATAACACAGATGAACAATGGAGATGTTATACTTTTAGAGAATACTAGATTTAGATCTGAAGAAGAAAAAAATTTAGATGTATTTTCAAAAGAATTAGCATCTATTTGTGATGTATATGTTAATGATGCCTTTGGATCTGCCCACAGAGCTCATTGTTCTACTGTAGGTGTTACAAAATTTGTTGATATATGTGTTTGTGGTTTTTTAATTCAAAAAGAGCTTAAATTTTTAGGCGATGCTATAAATAATCCTAAGAGACCTTTTATTGCTATTTTAGGCGGAGCTAAAGTTTCAGATAAGATAAAGGTTATAGATAATTTACTTGCTAAAGTTGATACTCTTATTATTGGTGGAGGAATGGCCTATACATTTTTAAAGGCTCAAGGTTTTAACATTGGAAACTCTATTTTGGAAGCTGACAAATTAGATTATTCTTTAGAAATGATTAAAAAAGCTAAAAATTTAGGAGTTAAGCTTATTTTACCTGTTGATAACAGAATTGCATCTGAATATAAAGATGTTACGGCTAAAGTAACAGATGATGAAAATGTGTCAGATGGATTTATGGGACTTGATATAGGACCTAAAACAGAAAAGCTATTTATTGATGCTATAAATGGAGCTAAAACAGTGATTTGGAATGGTCCTGTAGGGGTTGCTGAATTTAAAAATTTTGAATTAGGTACAATTGCCGTAGCAAAAGCACTAGCTGATTCAGGAGCTACAACAATTATTGGCGGTGGAGATAGTGCTGCGGCTGTTAATAATTTAGGGTTTGGAGATAAAATGACTCACATTTCTACTGGCGGAGGAGCTTCATTGGAATTTTTAGAGGGCACAGAACTTCCTGGAATTGCTGCTTTAAATGATAAATAAAAGTTCTATTAAAAAAGTTAGTTTAAAAGTCATTACGATTGTTATAGGTTTATTATAACAGTATATTTAAAATTAGAAGGAGAAATTGTAGAGTATGGATTATTTTAAAATGCTTGAAAAATATTCTGAGTTAATCTTAAAAAAAGGTATAAATATTCAACCTGGCCAAAATGTGATTTTAAGAACAAATACTAATGCTATGGATCTTAATAGAATTATTGTAAAGAAAGCTTATGAACTTGGAGCATTTAATGTATATACAGATATTTTAGATGATGAAATTTCTAGATTGCATCTTGCTATGGCGCCTGATGAATCTCTTGAAAAATTCTATACTTATAAAATAGATGGTTTCACTAAAATGTTAAAAGAAAATGCTGCAGTTATAACAATTATATGCCCTAACCCAGATTTATATAAGGACATTTCTCCTGTAAGATTAGGTAGTTTTAATAAAGCTATGTCTTTAGCTAGTAAGGAATTTGGAACTGTTATTTCAAATAGTGAATCAAGCTGGACTATTGCAGCAGTTGTTTCAGATGAGTGGGCTAAAAAAGTATATCCTGATTTAGAATTGCAATTAGCTAAAGAAAAGCTCTGGGAAAAAGTTTATGAGGCCACAAGGGTTAATTTAGATGATCCAATTGATGCTTGGAATAAACATTCAAGTTTATTGTCTGAGAAATGTAAGGCTTTAAATGATTATAATTTTAAATATTTGCATTATAATTCTCTAACTTGCGATTTAAAAATCCAGTTAGCAGATGATCATGTTTGGCTAGGAGGATCAGAAAAAAATAAAAATGGTGTAGAGTTTATTGCTAATATACCAACTGAAGAAGTTTTTACTGTTAACAATAAATTTGGAATTAATGGGAAGGTCAAAAGCACTAAGCCTTTAAATTTATCTGGTACAATGGTTACTAATTTTTCATTTGAATTTAAAGATGGTAAAATAATTGATTTTTCTGCAGAAACTGGGTATGATATTTTAAAAAGTTATTTGGAAATAGATGAAGGTGCTAGATATATTGGAGAAGTAGCCCTGGTACCATTTAATTCTCCTATTTCTAATACAGATATAGTTTTTCAAAATACTTTATTTGATGAAAATGCTTCATGTCATTTAGCATTTGGAAGAGCTTACCCCACATGCGTTAAAGGTGGAGATATCATGACTGAAGATGAGCTTGATAAAGCTTTTATTAATAGAAGTCTTACACATGTGGATTTCATGGTTGGTTCTAATGATTTAAGCATTGTTGGCGAAACTTTTCATGGTGAAAAAATAGAAGTGTTTAATAAAGGAAATTGGGCATTTTAAACATAAAAAAAGAATTAGAAATTTTTCTAATTCTTTTTTTGACGGAGCAGGAGGGATTTGAACCCTCGCACCGCTTTCACGGTCTACGCCCTTAGCAGGGGCGCCTCTTCAGCCACTTGAGTACTGCTCCAAATAAATTTTTATTAAATTTTGATGGCGGAAAGAGTGGGATTCGAACCCACGGTACGGTCACCCGCACGCCGGTTTTCAAGACCGGTGCCTTAAACCAACTCGACCATCTTTCCAGTTGAAACATTAAAAATTATAACAGTTTAATTTATTTAAGTCAATAGTTTTAAAGTAAATTTATTGTTTTTTTTAATAAGTAACGTTTTAATAATGAATTTTTATGATATTTCATTTAATTATAATGAATTTTATATTATAATTATAAAGTGGTTTTAAATAATGCTATTTAATTTGGACATATTAGATATATTTGATATTAATTAAAATTTATTAGATGTTTTATTTCAAAGATTATGAGTTTATATATATATTTTTATGTAATTTTTAGGAGTGATGATATGAATCTTGAGGAGTATTTTAAAAGTTATCGAGAAAACACTATAGGTTATAATTTCAGTTTTGATACGTGTTATGGTCAAAAAAAGATGGTTTATGCTGATTGGACTGCATCTGGTAGATTATATTATCCGATAGAGAAAAAAATTACAGATATTATTGGTCCTTTTGTAGGAAATACACACTCAGAGGCATCTTGCGTTGGTAAGACTATGACAGCTCTTTATAGCATTTCTCATAAGAGACTTAAAGAGCATGTTAATGCAGGTAAAGAAGATGCAATAATTACTGTTGGAACAGGGATGACCTCCGCTATAGATAAACTTCAAGGCATATTAGGATTAAAAGATACAGATAGAAAAAAACAGATAATTGAAAAAAAATATATTAGCGAGGATGATAGGCCTGTTGTTTTTTTAACTCATATGGAACATAGTTCAAATTATCTTTCTTGGCTTGAGCTTGATTGTGAGCTTGTAATCATTAAGCCTTCTGTTTCTGATGTTGTAAATTTAAACCATTTAGAGGATTTGTTAAATAGATATAAATCAAGAAAGTTAAAAATAGGTTCATTTACTGCTTGTTCAAATGTGTCAGGAGTTAGGACACCATATCATAAGATGGCTAAACTTATGCACAAATATGGAGGGCTTTGTTTTGTTGACTTTGCAGCATCTGCACCATATATTGACATAAATATGCACCCTAAGGACAATGAAGAAAGGCTTGATGCTATATTTTTCTCACCTCATAAATTTTTAGGTGGGCCAGGAGCTTCAGGAGTATTAGTTTTTAATTATAATTTGTATGCAAATTCTGTTCCTGATAGGCCAGGAGGTGGAACTGTAACTTGGGTTAATCCTTGGGGTGATAGAGTATATATTAATGATATAGAAATAAGAGAAGATGGAGGAACTCCAGGTTTTTTGCAGTCAGTAAAGGCTTATCTTGCTATTGAATTAAAAGATATGATGTCAACTGAAAAGATATTAAAAAGAGAAGAAGAAATACTAAAAATTGTTTTCTCAGAATTAGAAGGAAAAGAGAAAATATTTATCATCGAAAAAGATAAAAAAGATAGACAAGCTATTGTATCAATTTGTTTAGATGGTATTCATAACAGCTTGCAAACTAAAATGATGAATGATAGATTTGGTATACAAGTAAGAGGAGGCTGCATGTGTGCTCACACCTATGCTCACTTTATATTTAAATTAAGAAGAGAACTTTCAGAAAAAATTACAAGTTATGCAGCAGGCGGAGATTATTCCATAAAACCAGGTTGGACTAGATATTCATTCCACCCAACTATGACAAATGAAGAGGTTTATTATATTTGTGATTCAATAAAACAATTGGTGAAAAATTATTCTAGTTGGAAAGATGATTATACTTATATAAGTTCAACAAATGAATTTATAAATGTTAATGATAAAGATATGACAGATTTTCATAATAAATTACTAACGTTGTAATTGTAAAAGCTTATTTGTAAGTTGTTTATAAATAAGCTTTTTATTTTTAATTTATTTCTTTTAAAATAAATTAATTTTAATTAAAAATTTGTTGATAATTTGTTAAATGTAAATTATACTAAATATGATAAAAAAAGTATAATTATATTTTTTGATTTTACAATAATGTCTATTTTTCTATATAATTATTTTAAATATTATTTATGAATTAAGAGACTATAATTAATTAATATGCTGAAAATACTTTTATATATAAAATTGAAAAATGTAGTATATAAAATATTTTTTTATAAATACATAAATTTTTATTTATAAGTTTTTTTATAAATTAGATTTTAGATAATTTAAAATTGTATAACATAAAAATATAAAAATGTTAATTTTACAAAAGATTTTAAAGAAATTAATAAATTTTTTAAATAAATATTTAATTTGGGCTCAAAAACTATTGAATTAAATACTAATTATTTGTATACTAAAATAAACCGAGTGCAATGTTTATTTAGAGGGGAATCAAAATGAATGTATCTGGAATTTCAATTAAACTAAGTTCACAAGATATAATGTCAGCTATTAAAGAATTTGTTAATGTTAAAGGATTAATAATCGATGAATTAAAATTAGAGGACACAATAGAAGTATCAGGGTCTTATAAAGCAGGACCTAAAATACCATTTTATGCATCCCTTGCCATTGGAAGTACCCATGAGGGAATTGTCATTTTAAGAATACTAAAAGTAAAAATTGCAAAAATTGGCATACCAAATTTTGTAAAAAACTTGGCATTAAACCAGGCAAGAGATTCAGTAAAGGATCTTGGAATAAAAATAGAAAAAGAACAAATAAGTATTGAAATTTCCAAAATATTAGAAAAAGTTCCAATGGTAGATTTAGAAATAGAATCTATAGAATATGGCAATAATTTAATTGAAATAAAGATTAAGAATATTAGTTACACAGCAGATAAAGTAATAACAGAAGAAAAAAGTTTAGTGATAAAAGAAAATATAAACTTAACTAAAAAAATTTCTGATAATTATTCAGTTTTAAGAGAAACAATAGAAGAAAAAATACCAAATAAATATGAAAAGCTATCAAAATATATTTTATTTTTTCCGGATTTATTGGCTCTTATGTTTAGATTATTTAAAGATAAGAGAGTACCAGTTAAAACTAAAGTTGTTGTTGGTGCAGTTATAGTCTATATGGTATCTCCTGTTGACCTCATACCTTTTGTACCATTTGCTGGTAAGATAGATGATGTTGCAATTGCTCTTTTTGCTTTAAACATGTTAATTAATGATTTGCCCATAGAAATAATTATTGATAACTGGTCTGGAGAAGATGATATAATTAATTCAATCCGTGAAGGTGCAAATTTCTTTTATGGTTTTTTGGGAGTAGACAATATTAAGATCATTGTTAGAAATTTAGAATCACTTTATGATAAAAATAGAAAAAATACAATTGATTCAAAAAAATTAGTTGATAATAAAATAGTTTCATCAAAATAAGAAACTATTAGCACATATGATGTAAATTAAGTTACATGATATACAATTAAAAAAATTTAATAAAATCTTATAATTACCACAAGTAATATTATTTATTTGAATAGTTCAATAGCAGCACTTTAAACTTATGTATGGTGATGTAGATTTATTTTCAGATATGACTTATAAGAAATTAAGTTTATTAAATTAACATTATACGACAAAAGATAGCTGAAAAAATTTACATAAAAAACCTGTTAAAAATATGAATTTATGGCAAAATATAAATTACACATATAGAACCATTGAAAACCTTTGTTTATGTTTTATATAAACAAAGTATTGGTGGTTATTTAGTAAATGAAGCTGTAAATAAATGTTTAAAAAAAAATTTACTACACATCCTATAATTGATAAAATTAAAGGAGTGTGAAATTAATGGCAAAGATGATCACAGGTATGGCAACTGGATTAGTTTTAGGTGCAGCAGCTAGTATGTTAGTTATGCCTGAATTAGATAAAAGAACTAAAAGAAAACTAAAGCATGGTATAAAAGCTGTGAAATGTTTTGCTGGAGACTGTTACAATAATATGATGTATATGATTAAGTAATATTATTTGGTGCGTAGTTACTACTTAATGTAGTGATTGCGCATTTTTACTTGTATTATGCAATAAATAATAATATTATTAATGTATATTTATGCTTTTATTTAACCTATATTAAGTAAAGGAAGATGTTTAAATGGAAATTTTATCTTTAGGGGAAAAGATTAAAAAATGCAGAAAAGAAATGAACATGATATTAAAAGACTTAGCTGGGGAGAGGATAACTCCAGGGCAAATTAGTCTTATTGAATCTGGTAAATCAAAGCCAAGTATGGATTTATTACATTATCTGGCTTCAAATTTAAATACTACTGTAGAATATTTGATGGAATCAGAAGAAACTCAGGCAGAGAAGATATCAAAATATTATAGAAATATAGCTGAGGCTCTGATTTATAATCAAAAATATGATGAAGTGTTTGAATATCTTGAAAAAGCATCTGATATTGTGAAGAAATATAATATAACTCTTGAGACAGCTTATATAAATTTTTTATTTGGCAAGATTAATTATTTGAAAAATAATTATGAAGAAGCAACAAATATGTTTGTAGAATGCGTTAGTGTATTTTTAACTAACAATAAATATGAGGATCTTATAAATACATTTATATATTTAGGAATTATTAAATTAAATTTAAAGTATTATCATGTTGCTTTATCATATTTTCATCAAGCTGAGTTTATATATAACAATAATGATATAAATGATGAAACTTATATTAAAAGGATATATTATTATATAGCAAAATGCTTTGATTGTTTAGGTAAAAAGGAAAAAGCTATTTTTTACCTAGATGAATTGAAAAATAAACAAAAGGATATAAATGATAAAAAATCTTATGCAAATACACTACTTCAACTTGCGAAAGAGCTTGAAGAAAAAGGTGAATTTGAAAAAGCGCTTAAGTTGTCAGATAAATTTAAGAAGATTTATAATGATTTATATAATTATGATATTAATTGCGAAACAGAGAATAGCTTAGGGAAAATTTATTTTAAACATAGAAATTTTGAAGACTCCATTGAACATTTTCAAATTGTTAAAGATCTAAAACTAAATAATAAGGACTCTAACATGGCTGATATTTATTTAGATTTGTGTGAATATTATTTATACAAACGAGATATTAAGGAATTTGAAGAATACTTTAATAAAGCTAAGTTATATATAAATAATAATATGAAAAATAAGATAAAATACTTTATATTAAGCTATAAGAAAAACCTGCTTGAGGAAAATATGCAAATAGCTGAAGAAAGCTTAATAAGAGCTCTTGATTGTGCTAAACAGAATTCTTTAACTAAAGAGATTATTTATATATCCTTCCTATTAGGAAAATTTTATATAGATAATAATGAAGCTGAAAAGGCAAGAGCATTTTTAAATAGTGGTATTGATTCTTTAAACAATGCGAAAAGTATAGTTTAGAATTGGAGGAGAAACAATGGAAATATTATCTACTGGTGAAAAGATCAAAAGAGAAAGAATCTATAAAAGTTTAACGCTTAAAGATTTGTGCAGCAATAAAGTTTCTGTTTCAAAAATGAGTTGCATTGAAAATGGAAAGATTAAAGTTGAACCTGACTTACTTCAATACATATCAGAAAAGCTAGATATTAATTATGATTATTTAAAGCAGGATATACCTGATCAAATAAGATATTACATAAATAACATTAATAAGTATTTTGATAAAAATAATTATGAATCTCAATTAAAGTATCTTCTTCAATATGCTGAAGAACATAAGAGTTATGACAATAGCTTTAAAATATATCACCTTATGTTTGAACATTATATGGAAAATAAAGATTATGATTCTATAGAAAATATATTATTTAGTTATTTTAAAAATTGTTTAGAGAATAATAATTCTGAAAATGATTTGATTTTTTCGTTGGATTTTGCATCTTATTATACTGAAATACATGAATACGATGAAGCTAATAAAAGATTGTTTAATTGTAAAGAACTTTTTAAAAATGACAATTTAAAGAAAGTTTATTACGAGAAATATTTAAAGATACTTATAAAACAAATTAATAATTACATAAAGAATGAAAATGAAGAAGCTATATTGCAATTTAAAGATGAATTGCTAGATATTTCAAATATAAAAAATAATAAGTGGTTAAGAGATGTAAATTATTTTCTTAGCATTATAGACTTAATAGAATATAAAGATATCGATAACAATAGAAAGGAATGCCTTGAAGATTATTATAAATCTGATTCGGAATTTGCAAGAATAACAAAAGAAAATTTTGCTGAGATTTTATTTAAACATGGCAAAATTAGTGTGGCAAATGAAATATTAAATTCTCTTATTGTGAGTTTAAATAAAGACGAGAGAGAAAATTACGTTAATCACGTATTAAAGTACATATATTTAAAATTAAAGTATAACTGTAATGAAAATTTATCTGCGTTTTGTGATGAAATTTTGAATATTGCTATTGAAATTAATAACATAGAATATATTGAAAAAGCATATTTTTATAAATCCTTAATATTAGAACAAGAAGGCAATATATTTTTAGCAGAGATGTATTTAAACTTATCCTTAGATGCACTTCAAAAGTTTGGAACTGAAAGACAATTAGTTGAAAGATATATTAAAATTGGTGAGTTATATAATAAAATGAACAATATGCAAGAATCTTTAAAATATTTTAATCTTGCTCTCCAATCTGACGAGATATTTTTTAATTGATGGATATTTATTTTCATATAAAAAAGAAGCAAATATAAAAATTATTTTGCTTCTTTTTTAGTTTTATTTAATTAAATACGATTTAAGGTTATCTGGTAAATTTAATTTGTTACAATCTTCTAATATCATATCCTTTGAGCCATATCCAGCTATGTAAGAATTAAATCTTAATGCAGAAGTAGAATTTACAAAATCCCAAAAATTTACACTGTAAAGCTCTAAAAAGTAAGTATATAGCTTAGAATCTTTTTGAAGATAATATTTTTGGTGAGATTCTTCGGCAATTTTAAAGCTTTGAAAAGCTTTAGCTGTTATATTTTCAGTGTTTCTAGAACTAACTTCAGACTCTGCAATTTGTTTTTCATCATCGTTATTGTAAAATATAATTTTATTTTTTTCTTCTTGATTTTTATCCATTTGATTGGATGATTCTATAAACATGTCTAAAATCTCTTTATAACTAATTTCAAGTGGAGAGTAATAGAATTGTACACTTTGTGATCCCTCTGTATAACCTACATGACTTTTGTATATTCCAGGTACAAGCCCAAATTGAGATTCAGAAATGTGAAAATCCTCCATAGCTAGTGTAATAAATTTTAAGTCCTTAGGAGTATTAGAATCGATTAAGTTTCTATTCATTATTATAAAGTCACTTCCATTCTGTTTTAGTTAAAGTCAAATGTTTTGTTTTTTATATAGTCAAATATATTATTTACTTTTTCTTTTAGATTATTAATTAAACTTTCAGAACTTTTTTGACCTTGTAATAAAAAAACCATGGAATCGGAAGTTGCAGTAATCCTATTCAAATTTAGCATGTATAATGAATGATATTTTTCTAAGATTTTAGAATGCGGCATATTTTGCATTTCATCTTTAATCTGGTGCAAATTAACGCTTTCATCTTGTATTTTTTGCAATGCTTCTTCGCTTGTATCTTTAGCATCAATTAAAGTTTTAATGCGGTCTGATGATTTTTTAATTTTGCTATAGTCTTGAGCTGATTTTGCTAAATAAGAAATGTCTGTTTTAATGCTATTAATAAACTCCATAGGGGATATTGAGTTTACAATGTATTGATAACCTAAATATGCTATAAATAAAACTAATATGAATAGAAAAAACTTGAATATTCTTTTTACTAGCATTAAAATTATTGCAATTATTATTGCAATAACTAAAACTATAAATAAGATATAAGTAATTGAGTCATTATTTAACATATATATCACCTAAAAAAAAATAATCTTAGGATTATTATAGCCTAAAGATTATTTTTTTATCAATTTAAAATGTAACTATAATGTTTTTAGGGGGAACATTTAAGTTTTCTTGTATTTGCACATCTATTTTATCGCCCAGTTTCATATCCTTAAGTATTTGTTTTATTTCTGAGACATCTTTAACTTTTTTTCCGCCAACAGATAAAATTACATCTCCTTGTTTAATTCCAGCTTTATGTGCAGCACTATTTTCAGTGAAATTACTAACTTGAAGACCATCTGGGCAATTATGTTCTTTTGCTATATCTCCAGAAATGTATTGGACAAAAACGCCCAATAAAACACCTTTATATTCTTCTGTCTGGTTTAAATTAGCTTCAAAAACTATGTTTGGATTATCAACGATTATATTATTTACTGCATTTTGATCGAGCAAAGGTTTGATTTCGTTAATCGGTATAGCAAAACCCATACCCTCAACCTTTGTTCCATCTATTTCGTTGATTTTCGCTGAATTAATACCAATTACTTGACCATTAGAATCTACTAGTGGCCCACCGCTGTTTCCAGGGTTTATTGCGGCATCTGTTTGTATAACATGTGCTTTACTGTTTTGTGTCACAGATATTAATCTTGAGGGGGAAGAAATGATACCTGCAGAAACAGATCCTAAGTATTGTATACCTAATGGACTTCCAAATGCTAGGGCTAGCTCACCTGTTTTTAGGTTGGAGGAATCACCTAATGTGGCAACACCAGGCATTTCAATGCCATCTACTTTAACAACGGCAATATCTAAATCTTTATTGAAATTAACTATTTTAGCTTGAGCTGTTTTTTCATCATGGAAAACTATTCGAACTTTGTTATTTATAGCATTTTGAATAACATGATAATTTGTTAAAATATAACCATCTTCTCTAAAAATAACACCAGAACCAAAGCTTTCTATTGCATGTGAATTACTAATAGTTCCTTTTGAAATACCAACAACAGCGGGGGAAACTTTGCTGGCAATTTCTGATATTGTTAAACTTGTGTTACCTGTTGCAGATTCTAATTGACTTAAAGCCTGTGATTTCTCAACAGCTGATGAGACTTTAGAATCTATTTTATTATCTAGTTCTTTGCTTAAAGAAGAGTCTTTATAAAATTCTGATTGAGGAATAACATATAACATAATTGCAACTGATAAAATAATTGAAATTATTGAACACATTAATCCGGTGAAAAAGTATTTAAAAAAGTTACTCTTCTTTTTTTTGTTTGGTTTTTTGTAAGGCTTTTGTGTTTCTATACTTGAATTAACATAATTGAAATCAATTTTGGTCTCAGCGTTATCTAAATTTGGGATTCTTTCTTGGGGGGAAGAATTCAAATTTTCATAGCTATAATTATATACATTATCAATTTTGTTAATATGAAGGTCGTCGGAGAGTTTAGCTGAAGTATTTAATTTAGTTGTTTCATCAACATGATCATTAATTACTTCAAAGTCATTGTTATTTGGACCATTTGAATTTTTGTCCAATTAATTCTGTACCTCCTATCAACAATATTGTTTTTATTATTGCCTTTAATATAATAATATAGTCCTTTTATGTATCTAATTTGTCAAAAGTTTTAATAAACTATGAACAAATTATTTTGGAAATTATTAAATAATATTTTAAAAAAATTAATAATTATGATATAATGACTTGTATAAGTAATATTATACGGAGGAGATTATCATAAAAAAGATATTATTATCATTTTTTTGCGTATTGTTAATTCCTTTTATATTTTATAAAGGTTCCATTGAAAATAAAGAAAATATAGAAAATGAATTTGACTTAGGCAGTATAAAGGACAACAAGTACATAAACTTATCCATGAACATAGAAATTGACTTAGAGCCTAATTGGGAAATAATTGATAATGATAATTTATTATCCCTTATAAAAGCAGATAAAAATAATATTGTAATAGGATGTAATAAAGAACAAATAAGCGAATTTAAATCGAGCAAAAAAGATTTTGCATGTCCTGTTGGGTTTAATGATAAAGATACATTTTCAAAAGTAATTATTATAATTAAAAAAGTAGATAATGATAAAGATCCTATTTACGATATGATACAAAGTGAAGTTTATTCCATTGAAGAGAATTCTGAAAGAAAATTTAATATTTTAAAAAAGAAGAATTATGAAATAGCAGGTTTATCTTATGAAAATTATAGAGCTACTTCATCTTATTATGAGTTAAAAACACAATTAGATTATTATGGCATAATTAAAAATGGATATCTTTACATGATTAGAACATATTATACAAACAGTATAGGGTGCAATGATGTATCAAACTTACTAGATAGAGTTAGATCTATTAATTAGAAAAAATTCTTCATATATTTTATTTAAGTACATAATAATTAATAACGAAGTTATTAATTAACTTCTAAAAAGAATATTTTAGGAGTATTTCATTATGAAAAGAAAAATTGCATGTATATTTTTATTGTTTTTTTCTTTTTTAATTAGTTCTTGCAGTATAAAAGCTGCTTTGGATAATATTAAAGGAGAAATGGTACAAGTAAACAGTAAGGAGGCTTATAAAGAAGAAAAGCAGGTTGTTCAAAGCGAAGATGACATTATTAAAGGCGAAGTTGGAAGAGTAAAAAGGCTTTATATTGCAGAAGATAAAATATTATTTCAAGACTTAGGATTAAAAAGCGTATCAAATTCAGTAAAATCTATGAAAAAAGAAGGGGATAAATGGATAGATTGCAACTGGAAAAGAGATCTACATATTGGAATGACAGATGTTGAAATAATGGAAACAGATGGAATAGTTACTTTGATTAAACTGCATAAAAGCCCAGATTACAGCTATATTAGGGTTGCTTTAACTCAAGATGTAAATAAAACTAATGATGATAATATTAATTTTTCAAATTTAACTTTAAATAGCAAGAATGGTTTTTTAATTGAATCTAGCGAAGGAAGTAGTTTTATTGACAATGAATCTTTAGATGTTTCTGCAAATGACAATATGGTAAATTTAAATTCTGGCGGAGAAAATTATACATATAAGGACGAAGTGAGAATTAGTCCTAGGTTATTATATATTACAATTCCAAGCATAAATAGAGGTGGAAGTGATAGCATAATTCCTAAGTATTATGGATTAATTGAAATATGCAATTTATCTAATGACATGTTTAATGTTATAAATGAATTACCTTTGGAAAATTATATTAAAGCAGTGGTGCCTTCTGAAATTGGCGCAAATAGCAATGAAGAAGCATTAAAGGTTCAAAGCACATTGTCAAGGACATTTGCTTGTAGAGAATATATATCAAATAAGTATTCTGCAGAAGGGTATTGGGTTGAAGATAGTGTATCTAGCCAGGTTTATAATAATAAAGCATATAACGATAAGGTTGAACAAGCTGTGGAGAGCACAAAGGGTCTAGTTGTTAAGGATTCAGCTGGTGATTTAGAATTTGTGTATTTTTATTCTACTTCTTCAGGTTTTGGTTCTACACCAACTCAAGTTTGGTATAGAGGTGGAGATTTAACAGAAGATGTTTCAATGCCTTGTCAAAGTTTTTTATATGATGAAAGTGGCAAAGATAAAATAGAATTAGATAGTTTGAATGAAGAAAGGTTATCAAGTATTTATAAAGATCTAAAACTAAAAAGCCCAGACGGTATATCACCATTTTTTAGATGGAGAGTTTCATTTAATAAAGATGAGCTAAGAAATACCATAGAAAGCAATTTAGCATATCTTCATGATAAAAGCCCTGATTTAGTTTTGCTTAAAGATAATAGTGGAAATTTTGTTAAAACAGATGGTGTAATAAGCTCCCTTGGGGATATTACAGATATGAAAGTTGAAAAAAGAGGCACAGGTGGCAACGTAATTGAACTTTCAATTAAAGGTACTGAAAATGAGGTTCTTGTAATTGGTGAATACTATATAAGAAATATATTAAGGCCAGCTAAAACCTATACTAAAGGTGATGATGTAATGCTTTATATGGCTACAAGTGGAGCAGATGATTATATGAGCAATCTTACAAGGGTTAATTATAGTTTGCTTCCATCAACTTTTTTTACATTTGATATGGAGAGGGATAATAATTTAATTAATAATATTACTATTTATGGTGGAGGTAATGGGCATGGAGCAGGTATTTCTCAAAATGGAATGAGGGCTCTTGCTGAAGCTGGTGAAAAATATGATGAAATAATCAATACTTATATGACAAATATAAAAATTGAGGAAATAAAATAAATAAATTATTATTTTTAGGTTAATTTAAACTTAAGGCTTTTATGCTTGTTAAATAAAGTTTTAAGTGATAAATTAACCTTTATAATTTTCTCATAAAATGAATATAGTTAAAATAATATTTTTTTAAGAAAAATCAATAAGTTTAACATATAAAATGATTTTTAAATTTATTTTATTTTTATAAAAAATGTTATATAATAATGAAGTAATAACTAATGTATTGGAGGTCATTATTTTGTATGGATTCCAATTGTTCTTTAGTTTGATGAACTCTATTCCCTATAAAGTGTTCAATGGTATTTTATTTGGTTTAAGCATTTATTTATTAATATTATCCATTTTTGGAATCTTTAAGAGGAAATCTGAGAAAATATCAAATAAAAAACATAAATTTTTGATACTATCATGTGCACATAATGAAGGACTTGTTATATCAGATCTAATTTGTAGTGTTAATAAACTTAATTATAATAAAGATTTATATAAACTTTTTATTGTTGCAGATAATTGTACAGACGACACTGAAAATAAGATAAAAAATGCAGGGGCTAATTTATTAGTAAGGCATAATGATTTACTTATTGGAAAAGGATATGCACTAGAATGGGCATTTAACAGGTTAGATGAGATGAAGGAAGATTACGATGCTGTAGTTATTGTAGATGCAGATAATTTACTTCATAAAGATTTTTTAAAAGAGATGAATGAAAGCCTCAATGAAGGTTTTGATGTGGTTCAATGCTTTGCAGATTCTAAGAATCCATATGATTCTTATATGACTGCTTGGTATTCAATTGCTGCGTGGATGCAAAATAGAATTTTTCAATTGTCAAGATACAATCTTCATTTGTCAAACCAGCTTACTGGATTTGGATTTGCTATGAAAAAAGATATATTAAAGAAAATTGGATGGAAAACAACAAGCTTGGTTGAGGATTTAGAGTTTACATGCAAGTTGGTGTTAAACGATTATAAAGTTGGATATTCACATAATGCAGTTATTTATGATGAAAAGCCTATAAATTTTAAGGATTCTATGGCTCAAAGAAAAAGGTGGATGCAGGGATTTGCAGATGTTTGTGTTAGAAACTTTTTAAAGTTAATTAAAAAAGGATTTATGGATTTTGATTTAAAGGCAATAGATTGTGCAATATATATAGCTCAACCTTTTACGCTTACACTTTTTGGTATAAATTATATACTTCATATTTTATCAAAAATAATTTATTTTCTATCTAACAGAGAATCTTTACTTAATTTAGTATCTTTTGATATGAATATTACAAGGACTTCTTCAGTTGTATCTATAGGCACTTTGCTTATCGCTTTTATGCAAATAATTTACCCAATAATTATTATGATTTTAGATAAAAAATTATCAATAAAAAGCTTATGGTACTATTTATTTTATTCAGTATATATGGTAACTTGGTTTCCAATTGTCATTCAAGGCATCATATATAGAAATAATAAAGTTTGGTTCCATACAAAGCATTTTAGGAAGGTTAATATTGATAATATGAACGATTAATGTAATGATAATAATTGAAATAATTCCTTGATTTTACAATTTATATATTTTAAGTTTGTATGAAATAATTTCAATTTTTAATATTTAATTAAAAAATATGCAGGGATATATTAATAAATGTGGAATATATATTTTTGATGGTTACAAAAAGGGAGGAGAGTACAAAATGGATGGAGTAATTGTTGCATTAGACATTGGCTCATCTAAAGTTTGTGTTGCAGCGGGAAGACTTGATAAGAATAAAAATGTACAGATATTGGGAATCACCTCTTTTGAGACATTTGGTGTAAAGAGCGGTGTAATTACAGATATAGATAATGTTAGTGATGCGATAAGCAATGCTGTTTACAAATTAGAGCAACTTATAGATGAAAAAATAAACGATGTTGTAATTTCCATTCCTCAGAATATTTGTGATTTAGTTGAAAATAAAGGTATAGTGGCAGTTTCCTCCGAGGATAAGGAAATAACAGAAAATGAAATTGAAAAAGTATTAAAGGCTGCTAAAATGATTAATGTACCATCTGGGTATGAAATTGTAGATGTTATTCCAGATCAATTCATTGTAGATGGTTATAATAATATTAAAGAGCCCCTTGGTATGAGTGGTTCGAAGTTAGAAGTAGATGCTAAAATATTGTTATGTCAAACTACTGTTTTAAACAATATTTTTAAAGCAGTAAATAAAGCATCTTTAAAAGTAATAGATATTATATTTGAACCTTTAGCTATATCTAATGCTACTTTGTACAAGGATGAAAAATCTATGGGATGTATGATAATTGACGTTGGATATGATGTTACAAAAATTATAGTAATTAAAGAGGATAAAATAAAATATTTAAATAATATACCTATTGCTGGAGTAAATATATCTAACGATTTATCTTATTGTTTCAAGATTTCAAGTTCTGAGGCGGAGAAAGTAAAACTTAAGCATTCAAATTCTTATCTTGGTATTTTACGAAACAACGCAAATGTAAAAGTCACAAATAAAAATGGACAAGAAATAGAAGTTCCTTTTAAGGATTTAATTGACATAATGTGTGCAAGAGTTGAAGAGATTTTATATATAGTACGAGATAAAATTGCGGCAGAAGGGCTTTTGGACGATATTTCCAGCGTTATTGTAGTTGGGGGAGGAATATCTCAATTTAATTATATTGAAACGCTTGGAAGAAACATATTTAACAAGATTGTAAGAATAGGTACAACTGAATTTGTTGGAGCAAATAACCCAGAATTTTCAACTGTTGTGGGAACAATAAAGACATTTTATAAAATAAATAGCAGTAATTATATTGTTAATGGTGAAGAAGGAAACAATTACTTAAAAACAAGGACTACTAAATCAGAAGAAGCAATTACAGAAAGTAAGATAGGCATAGTTAGAAAAGTGAAGGAAATATTCAAGGATTTCTTTTAGTAATAAGGAGGAGAGTGTATGCTAGATATAGAGGCTGATTTCAATAGATTAGCTCAGATAAAAGTTATTGGTGTTGGTGGTGGGGGAAGCAACGCAGTAAACAGAATGATAAGTGAGGGCATAAAAAATGTAGAGTTTATTGCTGTTAATACTGATGCTCAAGCTTTAGCACTTTCTCAGGCGACACAAAAAATACAAATTGGGGATAAATTAACTAAAGGATTAGGTGCAGGTGCAAATCCTGAAATTGGAGAAAAAGCTGCGAATGAAAGCAGAGATGCAATTGAGCAAATAATTAAAGGTTCAGATATGGTGTTTATTACCGCTGGTATGGGGGGCGGTACAGGTACAGGTGGGGCACCTGTAATTGCTGAAATTGCTAAAAATTTGGGTATACTTACTGTAGGAGTTGTAACTAAACCATTTTCTTTTGAAGGTAAAAAGAGAATGACTCAAGCAGAACAAGGCATTCAACGATTAAAGGAAAATGTCGATTCCCTTGTTACAATTCCAAATGAAAGATTGTTGTCTATTGTCGATAAAAAGACTTCTTTAGTACAAGCTTTTTATTTAGCAGATGATGTTTTAAGACAAGGGGTTCAAAGCATATCTGATTTGATTACTGTAACTGGCCTTGTGAACTTAGACTTTGCTGATATTAAAACAATTATGTACAGCAAGGGACTTGCGCATATGGGCGTTGGCGTAGGAAATGGCGACAACAGAGCTACAGATGCAGCTAAAGTTGCAATATCAAGTCCGCTTCTTGAAACATCTATTTTAGGCGCTACCGGTGTACTTCTTAATATTACTGGTGGAGCAGATTTAAGCATAATTGAAATTGATCAAGCTGTTCAAATTATAACTCAAGCAGCTGATCCTGAAGCAAATATAATTTTTGGTGCTGCTATTGATGAAAGCTTAAAAGATGAGATGAAGATTACTCTTATAGCAACTGGTTTTGAAGAAGAAAAGAAAAAGGAATCTATACTTTTCCAAAATAAGAAAACAGAACCAGATACATTTAGAGTAAAAGAACCAATTACGGCAAAACCACAAACAAATAATCAAGTTTTAGGTAATCCATTTGAAGATGGTGATCCAAGTATACCTCCTTGGATAAGAAGAAGGAGATAAGAAAATAAAATATATGAGAGTTAATAACGTACATCTTTTTAACAAATTTGTTGAAAGGGTGTTTTTTTTATGATTATTTAGTAAATTTTAAAATAAATTATTTAATTTAAAAATAAATAATTTTTGTATTATGACAAATATTTCCTGTATTAAGTATTATAATATTTTTTAGGTGGGATAGATATGGTGATTTATGTTGATATCTTCGCATTTGGAAATTTTATAGTAAATTTATTTTTAATATACATTTTAACTAAATGCATTGGAATAAAAATTAACTATAAAAAAAGTATATTGGCATCTTCAGTAGGAACTTTATATGCACTTTTAGTGCTATATACGAATTTAAATGCCTTTCTTAGCAGTCTTTTTTTTAAACTTTTGGTGTCCTTTATAATGGTTGCTATTGTCAAGGGATTTAAAGATAAAATTGAACTTATAAAAGCAAATCTTATTTTTTGGTCACTTACTTTTTTACTTGCAGGTTTGTGCATTTTTATTGAAATATATGATTTAAACACAATAAGCCTCTTTATATATAGATTCTCTACAATTTCACTTCTCACTGGAATAATGACTTCGGTTTTGTTGTTGGACAGGCTTTATTATTTTTTAAAGGAATGGATATCTAATACTAATTATATTTTTGAAGTTGAGATAAATATGTTTAATAAATGCATAAAAATTAATTCATTTTTAGACACAGGAAATGAATTAAAGGAACCAATTACTAATTTGCCTGTTGTTCTTTTAGAGAAAGACTTAATCGACGATAAAGATATTGAGGAAGATAAAACATACTTGATTCCGTATACTGCTGCAGACGGCACAAGGGGTACTATGAAAGCATTTAAACCTGAGAAGTTTATGATTAAAAAGGATGAGAACTTCATAGAAAAGGAAGTGATTATTGCTATTACGGATATTAAATTTTCAAGCGAAAGTGGCTATAAAGCATTACTAAACAAAGTACTTTTAATTTAGGAGGGGAAAATGTTAAATGTAAAAATATGGCTTAATAGACTTTTAATAAAATTTAAGAGAACCTATAAAAAGATTTTTTATATAGGAGGTAATGATGCTCTTCCACCTCCATTAACTCGTGAGGAAGAGATTGTTTTACTTCAGGAATTATCTTATGGTAATAATTCAGTAAGAAAGGACCTAATAGAAAGAAATTTAAGGCTTGTGGTTTATATTGCTAAAAAATTTGAAAATACTGGTATGAATGTAGAGGATTTGGTGTCTGTAGGTACTATTGGACTTATTAAAGCTGTAAATACTTTTGATCCTAATAAAAATATAAAACTTGCAACATATGCATCAAGATGTATTGAAAATGAAATTCTTATGTTTCTTAGAAGAAATAATAAAGTCAAAGCTGAAATATCCTTTTATGAACCACTAAATACTGATTGGGATGGAAATGAGCTCTTATTATCTGACATATTAGGTACAAGCAACGATAGCGTATATGACATAATAGAAGAAGAAATAGATAGGGATTTATTAAATCTTGCTCTAAAAAAATTAAATTTTAGAGAGAAGGAAATTGTAAAATTAAGATTTGGTTTAAATGGAGAAGGTGAACTCACTCAAAAAGAAGTGGCAGACCAGCTTGGCATATCTCAATCTTATATCTCAAGACTAGAAAAAAGAATAATAAAAAGACTAAAAAAGGAGATAAGCAGAATAATTTAGCTTGTCTAATGGTATAAAAAAGCCTCCAACAGATAATAATTAGTTTGTAGTCATTTAAAGGGGGCGAATTCGATGATATCAAATAAAGTTGAAATTTGCGGAGTTAATACTTCAAAACTTCCTGTTTTAAAAGAGAAAGAAATGAGAGAGCTCCTTAAAAGAATGAGAAATGGGGAAAATGATTGCAGGGATGAATTCATTAGGTGCAACCTACGGCTTGTTTTAAGTGTAATACAGCGGTTTAACAACAGAGGTGAAAATCCAGATGATTTATTTCAAGTGGGCTGTGTGGGACTTATAAAAGCTATAGATAATTTTGATTTAGAGCAAAATGTAAGGTTTTCAACCTATGCTGTACCTATGATAATTGGGGAAATAAGAAGATATTTAAGGGATAACAATTCAATAAGAGTAAGTAGATCATTAAGAGACATAGCCTACAAAGCTCTTCAAGTAAAAGAAAGAATTGTTAGAGAAAAAAATCAACAACCAACTATTGGAGAAATAGCTAAAGAATTAAATATTTCTAGAGAAGAAGTAGTCTTTGCGCTTGATGCAATACAAGACCCAGTGTCCATATTTGAACCTATATATAACGATGGAGGAGACTCGTTATTTATCATGGATCAAATATCAGATACTAAGAATAAAGATGAAAACTGGCTGGATAATATATCTTTAAGAGAAGCTATGAAAAAACTTAGTGTAAGAGAAAAATTAATACTTAGCATGAGGTTCTTCCAAGGTAGAACACAAATGGAAGTTGCAGATGAAATAGGAATATCTCAAGCTCAAGTATCAAGGCTTGAAAAAAACGCTCTTAAAAATATGAGAAAACACATGTAAATTTTATAATTATGCAACCAATAATGTTCTTTCACCAGTTCTATATTTTTTAATTATAAATATAATTTATTAAAAATTGTTTGGAGGCTCTAATGGATTTTTCATTACATTCCTTAAACGGCATTAAGACATTAGAAGTAATCGATATTAGTTCTGGAAGTAGAGTAGGCTACATAGCTGATTATGTTATTGATTGTATAACAAATAGAGTAAAGTATTTAATTATTCCAGTTGGAAAACAAGGTTGGTTTTCTAAAAATGATTTTATTGAAATTGAGTGGGGTAAAATAGTAAAAATTGGATCAGATGTAATTTTAGTCGATCTAAAAAACGGAGCTTTAAAAAGAATGGATGCATAATACTTTTAGATTAAAGTATAACTTAATACCTTTGAGAATTATTTCCCAAGGGTATTTTTTTAATTATTATTTAATGCTGAATAATTAAAGTTTTGTGAGGGATTAATAAGTGTACGAAATTATAAAAAAATTAAAAAAAATTAAAATACCTATTGATTTTTAAAATAAAATAATTATAATATTATTGTTAAGTAACTTAATTATTATAACTATTAACTATTAAATATATTATTTATTAATATATTTAACTATTTATCAAATCAAGAGGTGAAATGCTAAAGTGAATGAAGAAAACAGTACAGATCTTGCTAGAGAACTAATTAATGCTTTAAATCAGCTTAGAAAAACTAATTTACATGATACAAAATCAAAATTTAGCCATGGAGAAATAATGATTTTAAGCATATTAAAGAAAGAATTAGCAAGTGAAGAGGATAGTAAAGGTGTTAAAGCATCAGTGTTAAGTGAAAAATGCAATGTTACTCGTTCTAGCATAACTCAAACCATTGGAAATTTAGAAGAAGCAGGTTTTGTTGTAAGGACTATGGATAAAACAGATAGAAGATCTATCAGAGTTAAGTTAACAGAAAAAGGAGAAGAGCTTTATATAAAACATGCAAATGAAATGGTAAAATTGGTAAATGAATTAAGTGAGTATTTAGGCAATGAGGAGGTAAGGCATTTAATTGATTCTGTAAATAAGATCAATGAGTTTTTAAAACTTAAAAAAAGTAAATTATAAAGAAAGTGGAGTTGATTTAATTTGCTCAAGTTATTAAAATATTTAAAACCATTTACTTTAATGGTAGTTTTTATATTAATTTTTGCGTTTTTTCAAGCTATGGCAGATTTAAATTTACCAAATATAATGTCTGATATTATAAATTATGGCATTCAAAAAAATGGTATTGTGAATTCTGTGCCTGATGCTTTAAGGAAAACAGAATATGAAAAGCTTAGCCTTTTCTTAACTGATGATAATAAAAAGATAATTGATGCAAATTATTTATTAGTTGATAAAGATTCAGCAAGCAAGGAAGACTATGATAAATATGTTAAAACTTATTCTGTTTTAGAAAATGAACCAATTTATGTTTTAAACACTGCTGATAAAGATATAATTAATACTTTGGATTCTATAATGTCTAAAGCTATTATGAGCGTTTCTGGTATCAACAAAATGGTGGAAGAAAAAGGTGTACAAGGTGTTCTTCAGTCTTTTTCACAGCAAGGTGACCAAAGCCAGGCGCCAAGCCCTCAAATGCAGGCAATTATGGGTCAAATAGATCCTAATGCAGATATATTTACTATAATTTCTCAATTAATGAAGGCAATGCCTTCAGATCAAATTGAAAAGATGAGAGATACTATAGACGATCAGATGAAGGGTGTTCCAGAGAGCTTATTATCTCAAGCAACTGCCCCATATATTACTGAGGAATATAAGGCTTTAGGAATGGATATGAATAAATATCAACAGGATTATATATTAAAAAGAGGAGGATTCATGCTTTTAATTGCCGTAGGAAGCATGTGTTGTACAATTCTCATAAGCTTTTTATCCTCACAAACTGCTATGGCTTTTGGAAGAGATGTTGGAAGAGCATTGTTTTCTCATGTTGAAACATTTTCTTTAGGAGAATTTGATAAAATAGGAACTGCGTCACTTATAACGAGAAATACAAATGACGTAACTCAAGTGCAAAATGTTTTAATGATGATATTTAGAATGATGATTACAGCGCCAATGATGGCTGTAGGTGGAATAATAATGGCTGTCGCTAAAGCAAGGAGCCTTTCTTGGTTAATAATTGTGGTCATAATTGTATTATTAGCTGTAATAATTACTTTTGCTACTATTGCAATTCCTTATTTTAAGAAAATGCAAGGGTTCATTGATAAAATAAATTTAATAGTTAGAGAAAAGCTCATAGGTATAAGGGTTATAAGAGCATTTAACCGTGATGAATATGAATCAGATAGATTTGATAAAGCAAATACTGATTTGTTTAAAAATGCAGTAAGGATAAATAGGATAATGGCTATTATAATGCCAATAATGATGCTAATAATGAATGGCACATCGCTTTCTATTCTTTGGTTTAGCGCACATAAAATAAACGATGGAACTATGCAAATTGGAGATATGATTGCATTTACACAATATATGATGCAAATAATGATGTCATTTATGATGCTTACTATGATGTTTATTATGGTTCCAAGAGCTCAAGTTTCTGCAACAAGAATTAATGAAGTATTTAACATTAAACCTGAAATAAAAGATGCTGATAATGTCATGACGCTACCTGATACGAAGAATGGCAATGTAACTTTAGAATTTAAGGATGTTGTATTTAGCTATCCTGGTGCTGAAAATCCAGCTTTAAAAAATATTTCATTTAAATCAAAATCTGGCGAGACTACTGCTATAATTGGAAGCACAGGGTCAGGGAAATCAACTTTAGTAAATTTAATACCAAGATTTTACGATATCCAAAGTGGAAGCATTGAAATTGATGGAATAAATATTAAAAATATAACTCAAGAGGATTTGAGATGTGAAATTGGCTTTGTTCCTCAAAAGGCTACGCTATTTTCAGGCACAATAACTGAAAATTTGCAATATGGAAAACAAGATGCAACTATTGATGAAGTTAGCAAGGCTTCAGAAATAGCACAAGCTATGGATTTCATTAAAGAAAAGGAAGAAGGGTTTGATACCTTTATATCTCAAGGAGGAACAAATATATCAGGAGGACAAAAGCAGCGCCTTTCTATTGCAAGAGCACTTGTAAGAAGACCTGATATATATATTTTTGATGATAGCTTCTCAGCTCTTGACTTTAAAACAGATGCTAAATTAAGAGCTGCATTAAAAGATCAAGTAAAGGATGCAATGCTTATAATCGTAGCTCAAAGGGTAAGCACAGTTATGGATGCTGATAGGATAATAGTGTTAGAAGGTGGAGAAATGGTTGGAATGGGAACTCATAAAGAGCTCTTAGAAAATTGCCCAACTTATAAAGAAATAGTCCTTTCACAATTGTCAGAGGAGGAAATTGCATGAGTGAAAATAAACAAAATAGACCAAGTGGAATGAGACCAGGAGGTCATGGTGGCGGCGGTCCCATGGGAGCTGTAGGAAGGCCAGTTGAAAAAGCTAAGGATTTTAAAGGAACTCTTAAAAAATTATTTGAATTTTTAAGACCTAAGCTTGTTCAAATTATTTTTGTTTTTATATTAGCAATAGGCAGTACTGTATTTGGCATAGTCGGACCTAAGATAATGGCAAAAGCTACAGATAAACTTGCAGAAGGGATTATGGGAAAGATACAGCATTTAAGCGATCCTACAAGGCCTGATGTTGCAATTGATTTTAACTATATAGGTTATATTTTATTAATATTAATTGGGCTTTATTTATTTAGTGCATTTTTGAACTATTTTCAATCATTTTTAATGACTGGTGTAACTCAAAATCTCATTTATAATTTAAGAAAGCAAGTTGATAATAAATTAAATAGACTTCCGCTTAAATTTTTTGATTCAAGGCCTCGTGGTGAAATTTTAAGTAGGATGACAAATGATATAGACAATATAAGCAATACAATGCAACAAAGTTTAACTCAGCTTGTAACGTCATTTGTGCAGATTATTGGTATTTTAATAATGATGCTTACTATTAGCCCAATTTTAACATTAGTGTCAGTTTTAGTTGTTCCTATAGCTTTGATTATTGTTTCATTTACAGCTAGAGCTTCTCAAAAATATTTTAAAGGGCAGCAAACAAAGCTTGGAGAATTAAATGGACATATAGAAGAGATGTATACAGGGCATACCATCGTTAAAGCTTTTGGACGTGAAAAAATATCTAAAGAAAGGTATTTTGAAATTAGTGGAGAGCTTTATAAATCTGCTTGGAGAGCACAATTTTTCTCTGGGATATTGATGCCAATTATTAATTTTGTTGGAAATTTAAATTATGTTGCAGTTTGTATAATAGGAGCTATTAAAGCAGCTGGTGGATCATTGACTATTGGAGATATTCAAGCTTTTATACAATACTCAAGGCAATTTACAATGCCAATTGCACAAACTTCAAATATTGCAAATATAATTCAATCAACTATTGCTTCGGCTGAAAGGGTATTTGAACTTCTCGATGAAAAAGAAGAAGTGCCTGCAAAAGCTATGATGCCAGTTTATGTTGCAGAGGAATTAATACCTTCAAATGAGATAGTAAAAGGTGAAACTGTAGAAGTGATTACATCAGAAACTTATAAACAATATGTGGATGAAATGAAGAAAAAAGGTGAAATCACTATAAAAGAGAGATCTGATTTAACAGATGAGGAAGTTTCCAAGGCTTTAAATACTTCATTTATTCAAAAGGAGTCCATTCAACTTGTAGATTATGGTACTTATAAAAAAGGTGTAAAGAAATTAACTGGAGTAGTTAAATTTGAAGATGTTAATTTTGGATATAGCGAAGATACTATATTGATAGAAGATATGCAAATGGATGTTAAAGAAGGAGAAACTATTGCGATTGTTGGACCTACTGGAGCAGGTAAAACTACCATTGTAAATCTTATAATGAGATTTTATGATGTTAATTCTGGAAGGATTACCATTGATGGTGTTGATATAAGAGATTTTAAAAGAGGGGATTTAAGAAGGACATTTGGAATGGTTCTTCAAGATACTTGGTTATTTAATGGCACTATTAAGGAAAATTTACGCTATGGTAGGCTTGAAGCAACTGATGATGAAATTATAATGGCTGCAAAAACTGCTTATGCAGATAGATTTATTAGAACTCTTCCAGAAGGATATGATACTGTATTAAACGAAGAAGCTTCTAACATATCTCAAGGGCAAAAGCAATTATTGACCATTGCAAGAGCGATCCTTGCAAATCCATCTATTTTGATCTTAGATGAAGCAACAAGCAGTGTAGATACAAGAACTGAGCATTTAATTCAAAACGCTATGACCAATTTAATGAAAGGCAAAACCAGCTTTGTAATTGCTCATAGATTGTCGACTATTAAAAATGCAGATTGTATTTTAGTTATGAACCATGGAAAAATTATAGAAAAAGGAACTCATACAGAGCTTCTTGAAAAAGGTGGCTTCTATGCAGATCTTTATAATAGCCAATTTAAAAATGGTGGTAATATAGACGAAGAAGCTATGTAAAATAGGAGGGCAAAATTGCTCTCCTATTTTAAATTAACTGGGAACTCTTTGTTATTTATTGTTATGGATTTTATATTTTCTATATGAGCCTCCCTTTTTCAGACCCAAATTTAAATATAAAAGGAAGGATTAGAGATGTCATATAAATGCCGACACAAAAAGTACTTAATGATTCTAAAATGCTTATTTTAATTGTTTGGCTAAATAGTGAAAGTATCACTAAAAAATTAATAATAAGCGCTACTAAAAGAAATGCTAACCCAAAAATATATTTTGATGTAACTAGTTTTTTGCGTGAAATGGGCATGGTTAGTGCAAACTTATTCCACTTTATTTTTTCATCAATGGATATATTGGCCATTAACATAGATGAGCAAATTGCATTAAAAAACAAAGCAAAAATTATAGCGCTATGGTTAATTAAGGCAATTACAAGTAAAAAGGAAGCCGCAGTTAAAAGAGTTATGCTAAATTTTTTTAACATAAACAAATCTTTGTAAATTAATCCCATCATTTTATTGTACCCCATTTAACAAAATAGAGCATAATATCCTCTATTGTTGGTTTTGCTGATAATACTTTAATATTTTCAGGATTTTGTATTAATGCTTCTATGCCAAAAGCATTTTTTCTTATGCCAATGATATTTAAAGTATTTAATTTTTTTAATTCATCTTCTGAACATCTTATTAATCTATATTTATTTATAAGATATTCTCTTTCTGAAGTGAAAATAATCTTCCCTTTATGTATAAAAGTAATATAAAAATTTGCCCTGAGTCTTTTTTAATTAAATCCAATATTAAGTTGATAGTAGTAGTCTTTCCAGCACCATTTTCACCAATAAATCCCATGATAGAGCCTTGAGGCAATGAAAAAGTCACATTATCAAGCTTAAAATCTTTATAGCTTTTAGATACATTTTCTAATTTCAATGCATGCATAATTGTTAACTCCTTTATAAATTTTATATATTCTATAAGTATAAAGTTTTTTAAAACTGTAAAAAAGCTCTTAAGCAAATAAAAGTTGACTACACCTTTAAAAAAGTATAGCTTAAAATATTACTATTTTTAAAAAAATACTTTAAGACAGGATTTAGTTTTAATTTTATATTCGACAAGGGTAAAATTTTAAAAGAAAAGACAATGTTCTTTAAACAGATGTTTTTAGATATGGCAAATAACCCTGACTTGTTTTTCTTTTTTTGAAAGGGTTTTATGAAAGAATGCTCTTATTTAGTTTTCATTTATTTTAAGTCCAGTAAATATTAACTTAAAAAAATTATTTTTTAAAAAATTCTGCTACAGTTTTAGATTTTAGTTTATTTAATAGGTTTTTATCAATTATATTTTTATTTGCATAAAACTCCATGGCTTCTTCATCATATCTTAGTTTAAACACATATTTAAAC